>DONH01000340.1 GCA_003509235.1 Planctomycetaceae bacterium | reverse complement strand
CAAATCAAACCGCATCCCGCGCGCGGCCAACGCATCAATATTGGGCGTTTGAGCGTTTGAGTCACCGTAGCATCCCAACGCTGGCTTCAAGTCATCGACAAGAATCAGCAGCACATTAGGGCGTTCATCACCAAAAACGAGACTGCCCTTCAAAGGCAGGATCAAAAGAAATGCTACGAATGCAAGACAACACCGAAATATTTGCCTTTGCATTATTTTCACATGGTCATTCTCGTGACGATTATTTTGCTGAAAACTTGAATACCGTCTTCGAATCATACGTTTCACCCGGTTTCAGAATTGTTGATGGGAAGTTGGGTTGATTTGGACTGTCGGGGAAGTGCTGTGTCTCAAGACAGAATCCACCACGATGAACGTATGGCTTACCAGACTTACCCCGCAGTCGACCATCGAGAAAGTTACCACAATAAAACTGAATACCTGGTTCAGTCGTGTAGATTTCCATTACGCGGCCAGATGATGGCTCGTGGACTTGCGCAGCCAGTGAGAGTTCACCTTCTTTGCCGTCTGTGTCAAGAATCCAGTTGTGATCGTAACCAAGCCCAAAGACGAGTTGCTCGTTTTGCTGACCAATATCGCGACCGATAGCTTTGGGCGTAGTAAAGTCGAACGGGGTTCCAGCAACTGTGGGCATCTCACCTGTCGGAATCAAACTCTCGTCAACCGGAGTGAACTTCTTTGCGTTGAGCATCAACTGGTGATCAAGAATCGTGCCCTGGCCCTCACCCTTCAAGTTGAAATAGGTGTGCTGAGTCACGTTCACCGGTGTCGCCCTATCAGTCGTCGCGTGGTAGTCAACAACGAGCGAGTTATCATCAGCCAACGTGTAGGTAATCTTTAATTGCAGATTGCCTGGGTAGCCTTCTTCCTTATCTTTGGCGAGGTATGACAGGGTCAGTGCTTGGCCTTCGACATATTCATCAACCGTCCAGACAACTTTGTCGAACCCGATGGCTCCTCCATGCAAATGGTTCTCGCCGTTATTTTTCAGGAGCGAATAGGTTTCGCCGTCTAATGTGAATTCACCGTTCGCAATACGATTACCATAGCGGCCAACGACGGCTCCAAAATATGGTTTATCGACAGCGTTGATATAGTCCTCCACACGGTCGTAGCCAAGTGCCACGTCGGCTTGCTTCCCGTTGCGGTCTGGAACGATGATTGACGTGACAATCGCACCATAGTTGGTGACGCGAACAGTCATGCCAGATTCGTTTTTCAGCGTGTAGAGTTTGATCGAATCAAAATCCTTCACCTGAGCCAACGCCGTTGAGGCGAAAAGTATCACGCAAGCTACCAGCCCGCAGAAAGAAGTACATAAACTCCTGGTACGACGAATAAGTTGCATCTCACTATATCCTTTGGGATGTTTCGTTATTGATTGTAAAAAGTACATCGCAGACCGACAGCCTGCACTACATAGCAAAGTAGGCGTAAATGGAAATGGCACATAAACAAAGCATCGCGGCAACAATGGGTGCGGGTCTCCATGGGGTCAAATCAACGGCATGCACGTCAATCTGTTCGTACGCGGTCTCACGACGAAAACCAAGTTGCGATAAGACCAGTTGCAATGCGACCAGCAGCACGAACACAGCGCCCATGTAATGAAACGGACTACCAAATGTGCTGGCCATCCAACCTTCATTGTCACCAGCAAAGAACGTGCCCACTATCATTAGAGACAAACCGACGATCAACGTTACCAACGCCGAACGCCCATCCGCCCAGCGATTGAACAGGCCAACCAGAATGACAGCGGCCAGCGGTATGAAATAGACACCGTTCAAGCCTTGAAAAAAACTGAACACTCCATCGCGACCGTAAAATGCGAACGGGGCAGCGATCACAGCAAGCACGGCAACAACAAAGCTGCAAATTTGCCCAGAACGTCGAACTTGGCTGCCTGTCGCTGACGGGTTGATGTACTGCTTATACACGTCTAATGAAAATAGGGTTGCTGCAGAATTCAAAACCGAGTTAAACGTCGAAAGAATTGAACCAGTCACAACAGCGGCGAAAAAACCAAGCAACCAATTTGGTAGCACTCGGGCAACCAACGCACCGTACGCTCGACTGGTGTTCCATGCCCCATCATCGGTCACTCCAACCGACTCAATCATCTGCACGTCTTCCGCTGTAACAACCAGATAAGCCGCCGCGATTCCGGGCAGCACCAAAATCAACGGCGCGAGGATCTTGAAGAATGCTGCCAACAAGACACCTTTTTGACCTTCAGCCAAGTTCTTGGCACCAAATGTTCGTTGGATAATTTGTTGGTTCGTCGTCCAGTAGAAAAAGTTCAGCAGCAACACGCCAGTAAACAATGTCGGCCAATGAGTTGACTCGTCCGATGTCCCCAGCGACTGAAACGCATCAGGATCGGCAGCTTCGATCTTCTCAAACGCACCCATGAAGCCACCTTCACTGCCAGCAATCAATTGCAACGAAAAGAATGTAATCATGAGACCACCAACGAGTAGTCCGGCGCCGTTGAACGTGTCACTGACTGCGATTGCTTTAAGCCCACCAAAAATTGCGTAGGCTCCCCCAAGCGTAGCGATGAAAACCAACAACATCCAAATCATTGTCAGTTCGTCGACACCGAACTTCACATGCAAGCCCAGCATGCCATTGAGTCCATTCGCTCCCAAAAATAAAACAAACGGCAGGAGGATCATCATGTACGCCACAATGAAGATTGCAGCGGTAACCGAACGAACAGAACGGCCGTACCGCATTTCCAGAAATTGTGGAATGGTCGCGATGCCCGACTTCAGGTACCGAGGGAGAAACACTAACGCAAGAATGACAAGCGAAATTCCTGCGACAACTTCCCAGCACATAACCGACAACCCATCTTTGAACGAATCTCCGTTTAAGCCAACAAGCTGTTCCGTAGAGAGATTTGTCAGTAACAGCGACCCGGCGATGAAGACGCCTGTCAAACTACGGCCCGCCAAGAAGTAACCTTCATCGCTCTCAACATCGCTATTGCGAGTAATCCGCCACGTGAGAAACGCCACAAGTGCAGTAAAGCAAACAAATGAAGCAATTGTTAAAAACAAGGGAGCCGCCTTT
>DONH01000475.1 GCA_003509235.1 Planctomycetaceae bacterium | reverse complement strand
TAGTCTAGCAAGCGTATCTTGCTCAAAAAGCTCTCGGTAAATGAATGGCGGACTCGCGCCGGCATCAACAAGACGAGCAGCCACACGGAATGTCTCACCGTTTGCAGACGGAAAGCGAAATCCCCCGGTATCGGTCGAGAGCCCGGCGTACAGTGGCGTTGCAATCGATTCAGTGAGGGGAACTCGCAAGCGAAGACCAATTTCGTACACAATTCGTGCTGTGGCTTCAGCTGTCGTATCTTTAAACCAACGATCCGAAAGGTCATCTTCACTCACATGATGGTCAACAACGACAACACGTTCCCGCCGTCGCTTGAGCACCTCTCCCATTGCCCCAAGCTGCGCCCACGCACTGGTATCAAGAACTATGAGTAAATCGCGGTCATCAAGATCTGCTGGTGTAACACCTTTCGCTAACGACTCCAATTTATTCTGGGGATCAATCCACTGAAGATTGGCTGGTGTCTCCTGCGCATTTACTATACGGACATCCTTGCCGACTGCTTCGAGAATCCCAGCCATTCCTAACTCGCTGCCAAGGGCATCACAGTCGGGCCTTACATGACTTGTCAGCACAACTCGCTTTGACTCCTCGATAACTGTGAGAAACGCAGACCAATCAAGACGCATGGAATTTTCCTTTGTGTAAAACACGGACATAGCCAGACTCAGAAATTTCTATAAAAAAGCCCTATCAGTTTACCCGGAAAAACACGTCGAGGAGAGTGAAACTCCTTGAGCCTGCGGTTTTTCTAAATTTACCCGTGACAGGGATTCGACGTGCACAACATCTGCATGAAGCTGCTTCGTAAGTGCCTCAACTCCCTCAAATTTTTCAGTTGACCGCAGGCGTTGAAAAAATTCTACCTGCATCAATTGGCCGTAAAGATTGCCTACGAAACCAAGCAGATGAACTTCTATCGTCTTTTCCGCAGCACTGAACGTGAGGTTTTTCCCTACATGTATCGCTGCCCCATACCGGCCGCCAGACGCTGTCGTAGCCACTCCTGCGTAGACACCGTCATGAGGAATCAACGTATGCACATTCCCAAGATTTGCCGTCGGAAAACCAAGTGCCTTACCACGTCGCTGACCTTGCTCAACCCGCCCCTCTGCCCTGTATGGAAAAACGAGTAAGTCATTCGCGTCTGTTACATTTCCTTCCTCTAACAAACCACGTATTCTGGAACTCGAGACTGCAGTGCCAGAAATCCGCACAGGGGATACTGTTGTCAACTCAATTGAATCTCTGTGAGTCCATCGCTCCAGATCTGATAGCGTCCCCTGTCGATTATGACCAAAATGGAAATCTTCACCCTCAGCGATAGCAGCCGGATGAAAATATCGACAGAGCACCTCGCTATAAAAATCCTCGGCCGAGAGCCTCAACAATTCTGAAGTCGTGTTGAGAACAAACACTGCGTCTAAACCCAGAGAGAGTAGAAGTTCTGCACGACGTCGTGTTGTTGTTAAAAAACGCCTGGCGAGGCCTGGATGAAGCAGTTCCGCAGGGTGAGGGTCAAACGTCAACGCGACAGCCGGCAGACCGTGCGGCTGCACCAAGCCGATCAGTCTTCTGACAATTTCCCGATGCCCAAGATGTACGCCGTCAAAGTTTCCAACTGTGATCCCACAGCCGTTTTCAGGAAACGTTACACCCTCGCGGTGACTAAAGACAGTTCCTGGAAATGTTCGTGTCACGTGTGAAAATTACAGAAAGCGGTGAATTAGTGTGAGATAGCAATAGTTGAAATTATACGAACTAGAAGTGCAACCCAATCAGCGGCAACAGCCCTCCGAGTATGATCTAAAATCCTGATATTGAAATTTTTCTTTCGAGTTCCAGCTCCCATGACTACCCCACCTGATCAAAAACAAATCTACCTCAATGCCGAGATGGCAAGCCGCCTAGCTGGAATTGATATCGGCAGCAACAGCGTACGACTACTCGTTGCCGAAGTATTCCGGGGAAGCAGTTACCGAATTCTCGACGAGGAACGGGAACCGACGAGACTCGCCCGCAGCATCTCTTCTGACGGGCGACTTGATGATGATGCGATGGCCAGAACTCTTGACGCTCTTGCGACATTCAAACAAATAGCTGCTGGGTATCAAGTTTCGGCACTGCGTACAATTGCTACTTGTGCTGTTCGTGAAGCCACGAACGGACCCGAATTCTGCCAGCGAATACAAAATGAAGTTGGCCTCAATGTTGAGGTTATCTCTGGAGAGCGAGAGGCTCGACTTGCCTTCTCCAGCGTGCAGCACGCATTCGACCTGAATGGGAAAAACATAGTCATTGCTGACATCGGAGGCGGCAGCACAGAAGTTGTCTTCGCCACCGGTTCGTTGGTGGAATCTATTTTCTCTACACCGCTTGGTGCAGTGAGGCTTACAGAACGATGTGGAATTGGAAGCGGTGCTGACGGTGTCGAATTTCAACAAGGACTCATTAAGCTCAATAAGGAAATTACGGGATGCTTAAAGCGTGAGACGAGCCGGCCTCTATTTGCACCCCATTTCCTTGTTGGCTCCGGTGGCACATTTACCACTCTTGCAGAGCTTGTCATGGCTTCAAAGAAAGAGGCTGACATCCCCGTCGCTGGCTACAAGGTTTCCCACGCGGAACTTCGACACCTGCTTGATCGGCTTAAGAAAATGTCGCTTCGATCAAGAAAATCAATGGCAGGCATGTCATCCGATAGGGCTGATATCATTATTGCCGGACTCTCGATTATTGACGGTCTCCTCAAACGATTTCGAGTCAATACGATTCTAGTTCACACTCGAGGAGTTCGAGATGGGCTTATCCGCGAGATGGTGGACGAGTATTTTGGCGGTGAGGCAAACGATCCCGCTGAAAGTGAACGAGCAGTCGAACGGCTTGCAAAGACATGTTCTGGTGAATTGGAGCATGGCCGAACTGTTGCGGCATTGGCTGGAAGAATTTACGACCAACTTGCCTCACCACTCAGGCTTCTTCCGACTGACCGAAAACTTCTTGAAACAGCCGCGCGGCTGCAAGATGTTGGGTATGTCATTAATTACGACCAACACCACAAGCACAGCTACCACCTTATACGGAACAGCCGACTCCCTGGAATATTAGGCCCAGACCTTGAGATGATTGCGAACATCGCTCGATATCATCGCGGAGCATTCCCTAAGAAAAAACATCAGAACTTTTCACGACTTTCCTCTGATGACCAGCAGCGGGTTCGGAGTATGGCGGCTATTTTACGGCTCGCCGGGGGCCTCGATCGGAGTCGATCACAGCAA
>DONH01000476.1 GCA_003509235.1 Planctomycetaceae bacterium | reverse complement strand
GTCGACTACACAGGAGACCTTGTCAAAAAAGGTCAACCAATGGTTTCACTTTACAGCCCGGAACTGTTGACAGCTCAGGCAGAGCTGATTCAGGCGGTCAAAGCCAGGAAAGACCTGGAGAACAGTAAGCTCGAATTAGTTAAAAAAAGTGCAGTCAGGACAGAAGAGGCCTCAAGAGAAAAGCTGCGCCTTTTAGGACTGACAAAACAGCAGATCGAAAAGGTCATTCGTAATGGTAAGCCTGCAGACAACATAACGCTTTATGCTCCTCAAAGCGGCGTAGTCATCAAAAAGAATGTCAATGAAGGGCAGTATGTAAAAACCGGAGAACCCATCTACTCCATCGCAGACTTGTCCACCTTATGGGTGATCCTGGAAGCATACGAATCCGATTTGCCCTGGATTGAGTTGGGCCAAAGTGTACGCTTCACCACAGAAGCATACCCGGGGAAGTTTTTCGAGGGCAAAGTTGTCTATGTTGATCCGGTGGTGAATGAAAAGACTCGTACTGTTCGAGTTAGGCTGGAAGTGTCGAATGATGACAGCAGCTTGAAGCCGGGCATGCTTGTACGAGCCACCCAACAGAAAGATGGCCAACCCCGTGACAAAACGGATTCTCCTCTTGTTATACCGGCTTCAGCGCCATTGCTCACCGGAAAAAGAGCTGTTGTATATGTCGCAAATCCCAATAAGGAAGGCGCCTTTGAAGGTCGAGAAGTCATCCTGGGAGCCAAGGCCGGGAACTACTACATTGTCAAGAATGGTTTGGAAGAAAACGAAAAGGTCGTCACTAACGGCAACTTCAAGATCGATAGTGCTGTTCAAATCGTTGCCAAACCAAGCATGATGAATCCTTCAGCGGGAAGGGGCAGCATGAACGCAGAAGAACTCCCTCCCCTCTTTGCTTCAAAGCTCCGTCTTTTGAAAGAATCCTTTATTACGCTTTCTTCTGTTGTCGAGACAAGCAATCTTAACGATACACATCTTGCTTTCGGTAAGTTCAACAAAGAACTCAGGATGATAGATGGATCAGACTTGGAAGGCTCAACAGCCCTGAATTGGAAGGAATACTCAATGCTTTTGAGCAATGATGCCATTTTGGGAGCTGAAGCTCAGGATAAAAAACGGTTGCATGAAATCTTTGGCGAAATGAAGCAACATTTTGATGCGCTGCAAGCACAGTTCAATATAGCTGACAAAAGCGCCAAAACCTCCACTCCCATTGAGTTCAAGGAACAACTTGGCAAAGTTTTCGCTCAATACGAAGCTCTGTCTGAAGCGCTTGCCAATGATAACGCAGATAAAGCTCGGCAAGCAGCAGCTACGCTGGGCGGCGCTCTCCAAGCTGTAGACGCTTCTGTGCTTGCTGGTCCTGCCCACAACGCATGGGCCAAATCACTCACCCAAATGAATGATGGTCTTGAAGCAATAAGAAATGCAGATGATATCGTTGGGATCAGGACTGGATTTGAACCTATTTCCGTAGGTTTGTCTTCAGCTGTCGTCGATCTTGGAGTGGAAATGGAAGGTTCATTATACGAAATCTATTGTCCAATGGCCTTCGAATATGAAGGGGCTACATGGCTCCAGCGCGACGAATCAATACGTAATCCCTACTTCGGATCTGCCATGTCTTCATGCGGCGAAGTGAACCAGCAGCTCAAATAATCAGTGGTGAAGCGCATGGAAAAAGAACAACGATTAGAAGCCAACACACTGACTGAAAAAGTAATCCGTTTTTGCCTTGAGCAGAAACTGGTTGTTTTCATGATCGTATTCCTGGTCTTGGGTTGGGGACTCGTCGTCGCTCCCTTTGACTGGAAGATCGAAGGCTTGCCAAGAGACCCAGTCCCTGTTGATGCCATTCCTGACATTGGTGAAAACCAACAGATCGTCTTCACTCAGTGGATGGGACGTTCCCCACAGGACATGGAGGATCAGGTAACCTACCCGCTTACTGTTTCTCTGCTGGGAATACCTGGGGTCAAGACCGTTCGTAGTTATTCAATGTTCGGTTTTTCAACAATCTACGTCATTTTCAACGAAGATGTAGAGTTTTACTGGTCCCGCTCACGCCTGCTGGAAAAACTCAATAGTCTCCCGCCCGGTACGCTACCACAGGGTGTCCAACCGACCTTGGGTCCTGATGCCACTGCATTGGGTCAAGTATACTGGTACACCCTTGAGGGGCGAGATAAGGACGGAAATCCAACCGGCGGCTGGGACCTTGAGGAACTCCGAAGCATACAGGATTGGTACGTCCGCTATGCCCTTCTCGGTGCCGATGGTGTCAGTGAAACAGCATCAGTCGGTGGATTTGTCAAAGAATATCAGATTGATGTCGATCCTGATGCTCTGCGAACAGCCAATGTTAAACTGGAAGACGTATTCTCAGCCGTCAAGATGTCCAACCTTGATGTCGGCGCGCGTACTATTGAGGTCAACAGTGTCGAGTATCTTATTCGAGGAATTGGATTTGTTAAAGAGTTAGGGGACATTGAGGAAGCTGTCGTAAAAGTTGAGAACAATGTTCCCATACGAGTCAAGGATGTGGCTCGAGTCACCTTGGGCCCGGCATTGCGACGTGGAGT
>DONH01000456.1 GCA_003509235.1 Planctomycetaceae bacterium | reverse complement strand
CTTCAATGCCCCAATAAGCTGCCAAGCCAAAGCCGACTTTATTGATGACATCAGCGACGTTGTAAAAGATTTCTCGGACTTCACCTAGGCCACCATATGCCATGAGGAATCCGATCGGGTAAATCGCCCACCCTATCAAAATGAAAAGTCTCATCGTATTGAGTGCTTTAGCAATAGGCGCTGGGGCTGAGCTAATAGCGGACCCAAGGCCAGTGTAGAGAGTCGCAACAATTAAGAGCTCGAGGACGCACGCAACTAGAAAGAACCCCCACCACTCGTTTGAAGCAACTGGTGAAGTCTCTGCAATAAACGCACATACAATCATGCCTATGTCAAGCGTTACAAGCTGTACAAAAAACTTTTTACCTTTGTCACCAAGCCGCAGCAAGAGAGGGAACTTGATAAGCATCAAGGGCGTTGTAAAGAGCCAGTCAATATAACGCAAAGCTGTTGGAAATTGCCCGCCGGATTCTTGATAGACATGTGTCATTTTAAAATAATGGAAGCATGCAATACCACACACAAGACCAGCACATACCATTGTGCTACGGTAGGCCACATCGACATTGTTTCGCATGAGCAGAAAGTATGCTGCTCCTGCACCCATCGCAACCGTTCCTGCGAAGAAAAGGTAGAGGGTGATTGACTGTAACGGCGTATTTTGCGTCCAGTCAGAAGAGAGTGCTGCCAACATTCCGCCGGCATTAGCCAATAGGGCAATCATCGTAAACTCCTTAAAAAATTTCAGTTCAGGAACTATGCCGAACACTAGCAAAAGTTCCCCAAGTGTATTGGTACGCACCAATATTACAGACACTGTACCGAATGTAAAATAATAGCGTCGGAAATGTTTTTGACACCCTGATCAACAGTTTGTTTTTAGCCATAATTAGGATCCTGGTTGCCGCATTTTTCCGATGCGAGCCTGCTCTACAAGATCAAGGCTCACGTTTTCAGACCAGGCGTTGAGAAGTTCATGAAAGACCGGACCAGGGACGCCTTTCCCGATTGGCTTTCTGTCAATTTGCACCGCCGCGAGTACACACCAGGGTGTGCTTGTCAGAAAGACTTCATCGGCAGTCAGAAGTTCATCTCTCTTAAATGATCGTGATTCCCAATGGAAGCCTGCATTTTGGGCTAAATTCTTGAGGTAAAGCATACTTACACCTGGCAGAGCGTCTCGGTCAGGGGGCGTGACGATAGTCCTTCCATACAAAGCGGCGACATTTGCAGTTGATGTTTCACTGATCCGTCCATCTGCATGAGACAAGAGAGGCCGGGCGCCTTTTTCGGATGTGGAAGCCTCTTGCTCGGCGAGGAAATAATGAAGTCGGCTACGCACTTTGGCAGTGATCGGCCAGCATTCTTCTGGAACTTGTTGGATACCAACACATTGAAGATTTATGCCTGATGCATAGGAGTCGGCCCATAGGCTATAAGCGAGTGGAAATGTGTGAATGGATACCGAAGGTTTTCCAGTCAAACCATTATTCTGCGCAGCCAATAGCCCAGGAGTAATGAAAATAATAACGCCGAGGTCGTTGTCTGTTGGATACTTGTTTTGCGTGAGTAGCCTGTGATTATGCGATGCGACTTGATTAGCAGCGGAGAAAATTGACTGCATGGTTTCGTCTGGATGAACGCCTACTTCGTGAAGCGAATTTGCGAGCCTTTCAGCATGATCATCAGGGAGGAAAAGATCACCGCCGATAGTGCGCAACTGTTCGGTTATAGTGGCTCCCAGCACAAAACCAGCATCACCCGGGTCAATAGAGAGTTGATTGCGGGGCAAAACTTTTCCATTTTGCCATGCGATCTCGGACGAATGTACCTGCCGATTCATGAAATACTCAACAGCCAGCAGTGCCTTTCGGTCGTAAAGTTTCCGCTGACTCACGGAAGCTTCATATGTGGGCAAGTTGGAGTGGAGGATAGGGGACTCGAACCCCTGACCTTCTGGCTGCCAGCCAGACGCTCTCCCAACTGAGCTAATCCCCCTCGCAAGGTACTCGCTCACATAGTTTCATGCTCAAAAAGAGCCTTTTCAGCATTCTGTAACGTCCAAACCTATCGTGCTCTTCTATCAGTGTCAACGCGACGGTTTGCGTTTGGCTCGAAAGTGTTCTAAGAAAAATTTGTGTTGCTCTAGTGTAAGACAAGACTGGCAATCAGACTTGATAAGTCGGTTCAAAAAAAATAGATGTAAAGTTGGAAATGACGTATGTTTTCAGGACAGAATAAACACTCAGAAAGAGGCTCATGGGGAGAAATACCGCGAGCATGTGCCACTGTTTTTTTGGCAATCTATTTGACTGGACTAGGCCTTACGGTGGCATGTAATACCAGTAGTGGTTCTTCTTTGCTGTTGAGTGTTGTCAAAGGAAAGCTATTTTCTTTTTGGCTTGTACCTCCCTGGCTTGATCTTGGCTTTGATTATTCTTTTGCGTACGGACAGCAGACGGATGCCGCTTATTACCTCGAGCTTCGAGAACATGATAAAGAAAACTGGATAAATTCATCATGGGTCGATGGGGATTATTCACAATCGATCCGTTGGCAACGATTGCTGCGGTCGGTTGTTGCCAGTGAAGAAGAGGCTGGTAGAGAAGGTCTCTTGCCAGCAGGTTTTTCAGAAGCAGCTTTCACACTTTGTGAAAGTGATGATATTGTTCTACGGATTTTTGTTCAGCCTCGACCTGAGCGTCAATTGCCCATAGATAATCCTGCTCCAATTGTTCTCTATGAAGCCCGTCTTCGTAAGCTCGCTGGTGGTGATATTCAACTGATTAAGAGTGAGCATCGCCGGGAGGTGGCCCCAGTCATTTCTGGAAGTGGTGGTGCATGATGAACAATTCACAGAGTACTTCTGCTGATAAAAGTTCAGAGGGTGCACTCGAGCAGGTATGGGAAGCCTATTGGTTCTTGCCTGCAGGCAGCCGTTCGCTTGCTGTTGTACGTGTGGTGACAGGCGTCCTTGGCCTGCTTTTGTGCGCAACCTACGGAACGGATCTTTCTGGATGGTTTGGGCCACG
>DONH01000377.1 GCA_003509235.1 Planctomycetaceae bacterium | reverse complement strand
AAGAGCTAATGCGGCAGATTCATTGATGGCCCGTGACATCGATAAAACACTGCGACTTTTTCATGCTGCCGGAGGGCTTTTGTCACTTCGAGTGTACCGAGATAAAAGTAACAGCAGATTTCCTCGGGTGCAGTTGGCAGATATTGTTGGTGATATTGATCGATGGATTATGGATGAGGTTTGCCGTGTGCCTGATGACCTGGTGACCGCTCTTGTCTAGTCTGGGCATGCTTAAAGTAAGAAGGCTTTATAATGAAGGAATCGGTAACATCGCTGCAGTCTGCTGGTAATTGGGGCCATGGGGTGGCTCTGCAAGGAATCGTCGAAGACGTTGTGAGCGATTTACAGCGGCATCATGCTGACACAGGGGTGCCATTGCCCCATATGGCAGTCGATGTTCCTCCTGATCATAGGTTTGATGGCAATGTCGCTGTCCTGAGAGAGTTGCTCAGTTTTTGGTTTAGAGATGCGGTGCGGGCTGCCGCTGGGAGTGCAGCAATGGCACGTACCGCAGAAGTTCTGGTTACAAGTGTTGAGTATCCGGATTGTCTTGAGATTGAAATTGCCGACAGTGGTCTGTCGCTTGCGGAGCGGCAGGGGCTTGGTGGTGTTGTTGGTCGCGTACATGTAAGTGTCCAGCAGAAGTTGCTTAACCAGGTTCGTGGAGATGTGCGGCTTGATGATTGTGCCGAGGGCGGTGTGGCGGTGACGTTACGGATCCCGAAGGCGGTCTCGCAGCGAATGGCTGCTTAGTTATTTCGCCTTCCTGAAATGGAGATTCCTGCATGGATGCAGCAATCGAAGCTGGTTTAAGACGTCAGTCTGGTATGCGACCGATTCAAGTAATTGGCCTATTTTTTCTGCTGCTTGCTGCAGTGGCTTCCGGCTTGTTAATTGATTTTCCTGAGAAGGAGAAGGCTGGCGAAGTTGAATTGCTCGCAGGAGCGGTTCTCGGTCCGGCTGATCTAGCTGTTATCGAAGCCGTCTTTGATCGGTCTGGTTTGGATTCATATCGCGTAGTCGATGGTCGTCTTTATGTGGATGGCGGTCAGCAGAGTAGTTATCTAAGAGCGGTTGTTGACGCTGGTGCATTGCCTCCGGAGTTCGGTGGAAGTCTGCGGCGAGCCATTGAAAGTGACAGTCCTTGGCGAAGTAAGGAGACTCAGGCGGAGTTGCTGCGGGTTGCTACTCAGGAAGAGTTGTCGCTGGTGATTCGGGCAATGCCGGGAATTGAGCAGGCTGCAGTGCTTTATTCAGGAAGCAATTCAGAAGGCCTGTTTCGGGATGCGAAGGTAGATGCACAAACGGCGAGTGTCAGTATTCGTACGGAGTCAGGCGAAGAATTGGATCGACATCGAGTCCAAGCTATTCGCGTGCTTGTAGCCTCTTCAATTGCAGGGCTTCGCGTTGAGCAGGTGGCACTTACCAATCTGCGAAGCGGGCAGGTGTTTGATGGCCCTCTCGTGTCGGACACTGAATTTGTTACCACAGACCCAGATCGAGCCAGAGCTGTTGCGTATGAGCAGCATGTCGCTGCAAAGATAAGGCAGGCGTTGGCGTTTATCCCTGGCGTTTTTGTTGAGGTGAATGCGTCTGCCATTGAGTGGGCCGCTAAAGATGTTCAAGGCAAAGAAGAAACGGAAGGCGATGTTCGGGCCGCTGCAAATGTGCCTGCAATTGTTGGCGTCGGCCTAGGGAGTGTGAAACGCAAGCAGAGCATAGGGCAAGTTGTCCATGTTTCCGTGGCGATTCCCGAAACATATCTCGAACGCTTGCGTGAAGAGGTATACGCAAACGCCGCAGGTCCAGCTGGTTCTGAAATTGAGAGACTGCGCACACTTGTTGCTGGACTGGTTCCTGCCACTGAGCCGTGGGGTCGTGCTGTGATCACGATTACTCGGTATGTAAGTGACAGTGCGGCTCGCAGCGATCAGGGTGATGAGGAGTTCCCAGATCATGTAAGTCGTAGTGAAGCTCAACCCATGCCGTCACCGGCATATTCTTTGTCGAGCTTCTTACCGATTGAACAGAATTTCTCTATACGATCCACCCTGACAGGAAAACGCGTCGCGTTATACGGGTGTCTGGCATTAGGCCTTTCCGTAGTGCTGATATGGTGGCCGGCGTGGCGGAAACAGAAGCAGTGGTCGGATTCTTTACATGATCATGACCGTGATTCGATTGATTGGGCGACACTTAGGCGGTCGCATCAGTACGAAGGGCAGGATGAGTCATAGTGAGCCCTATGAAAACTTTTTCTTACTGCGATAAGTGGTTAGGCCATATTTTTATTGTGGTACTGTCCATCAATACTCCAGCTGCAATGTGTGCAGATGACGTGCCCGGTGCTCCCGGGACGATCGGTAGTTTGCCTAGTATTCCACTTTCTCTGGAAGAAAGTTCGGCAAGTCAACCTGCCGAGCAGTCAAGCGACCTTGCCTGGAACAGTGAGATGGCTTTTGACTGGAAAGCGTGGGCCGTGGTTGGTGTTGCTGGAATTGTGTTGGTCAGCATTCGACTCTTTGGTCGCCGGATAGTCGTGAAGATGCCTAGTGATGTGTTTGAGTTACTTGGTGAAGCAACGCTAGGCGGGGGGCAACCAGTTCGAATTGTTCGTTTCGGACCGAAGACGCTCTTGGTCAGTGTAGGGAGCGGTGGTCCAAAAACGCTCTCAGAACTTGATGATCCGCTCGCTACAGAGTGGATTGCAGCAGCCTGCCGCGGAGAACAGACTCTCCGGTCTTTGGCGAGTCATTCAAAAAAGGGTGATGGTTCGAGTGGTGCTGAAGTCGACCATATTCTTCAGTCTGTTCAGGAAGAAAACGGAAGTGGCTCTGTTCGTTCTCATCAGTCTGAGGTGGCGTAATGACTGCCTCCGGCTTGAGATCAAAGAAAATCCTCGTTTTGGTGCTGGGTCTGATCGCATCAGGTGCCAAGGCTCAAGAATTTCAGCCAGATGGTGATCAGTCGCAGCCAGAAGTAATGAGAGATGATACCGATGCCGGAGATACTGCCGAGAGTGTTTTGCCATCGAATGAAGATCAGTTTCCTGTAGACATAGCAGGTTTTTTTGATCGTCGTTGGGCCGATCGTCTCCTGCCGGCGGCATTAACATTCGGAGTGATGAGTCTGGCGCCTGCGCTCTTACTTATGACAACATGCTTTGTTCGAATGTCGGTCGTCTTGTCACTCACAAGGCAGGCCATAGGTACTGTCAATCTTCCTTCAACCCAAATTATTACATCGCTGGCATTGTTTCTGTCAGCACTTGTGATGTGGCCAATTTGGTCATCGGCTTATCAGGTGGGAATTGAGCCCTATCAGGCAGGAGAAATCACACTTCAGGAAGCATTGGAACGTGGAAGTCTCCCGGTTCGTCGCTGGATGGCATATCAGATAGAAGAAGCAGATAATCGTGACACCGTTGCATTATTTCTTCAGCGACACCCGGGTGGTATCAAGCAGGTGGATAGTTACGATGAAATACCTACCGAAGTTCTCCTGCCGGCTTTTCTTGTGAGTGAACTGGAGGTCGCGTTTATGATCGGCTTTCGCATCTTGCTGCCATTTCTTGTTCTCGATTGTGTTGTTGCAACCCTGGTTGTCTCAACGGGGCTTGTTATGTTGCCCCCTACGATCGTTTCTCTACCGTTGAAGCTACTCGTGTTTGTTATGGCCGACGGCTGGTCTCTTGTTGTTCGAGGGCTGCTCGATGGGGTGCGCCTTAATACGTCATAGTTTTTTCAGCTCCATTGTTTTTGCCACTCTGGTCTGACAGTTTTCAGGAAGTTTTGTATGGCAGGCTTTGATCTTGTTTCACTCGTTCGGTTTTCACTCATCGAAGGCGGCTTGCTGCTGGCTCCGGCCCTTTTGGCTGGCCTGTCGGTTGCTTTGGTGGTTGGTGTTCTGCAGTCAGCCACTGGGATTCACGAACCGCTTATTGGCATGGTTCCACGGCTTGTGGTCATAGTGGCCGTCATGTTCATAACAGGTGGTTGGATGATTGAACGATTTGTCAGCCTTTTTCAGGCTAGTGTTCTTTCGCCCTAAGGGGAGTCTTGGTTTCTCATGACATCGGCGTGTGTTTTACTGGCCACCGAATCAGTAGCTAACTTGGGGTTCTTCGACTTGTTTTCGAAGTCAACGTTGTTTGTCTCTGCTGGAGTGCTTGCTCGCATTGCTAGTGTTTTGCTCGGCGGTGGTATGCGGCTTTTTCCGGGTGGGTCTATTCACCTTCGAATCGCAATTCTTTTTATTCTTGGTCTTGCCGCTGCACCAGTAGCAATCTCGGTGGTGCAGGTGCAGAATGTGAAAGAAGAATCATTTTTTCCTATGATGCTTTCAGAGCTGCTCGTAGGCGGCTGTCTTGGTTTGTCGATAAGCTTTTTGGTAACAGTTTTCGAGTCTGTGGGTAGTGTGTTTGCCAATGTCACAGGACTGAACTGGGCAGATGTTTTTACGCCAGGTGGTAGTGGAGGCCCAGGTGTCACCCGTCTTTGTGGGTGGGTAGGCCTTGCCTCGTTTGTCTTAGCAGGCGGTCAACAGTTTGTAGTTGCAGGACTAATTGATAGTTTCCTGCAGATGCCTGTAGGTGCACTTGCTGGAACAAATGAATTATTCGAGGTGCCAATTGTAATGAGGTTGATCGAGTTGCCATCTCTTTGTCTTCAGCTGGCTCTCATGATTTCCGCTCCTATTCTCGTTGCCGTGATAACAGCCCATCTGACGGCAACAATCTGTATGCGTTCCATTGCGGTCACGCCTGGCCCAGGCCTAATGCAGGGAATCGCAGCTGCCGTGATGCTTGGTGGTCTGATTGTCGGAAGCCAGCAGTGGGCTGGTCATGCAGGAGAAATTCTTCGCGAACCATTCGAAGCTAGTTTTGGATCAGCAGACTCGGCATATCTTGCAGTCGGTCAGGGTGCTGTAGAGACGGGAGGCTCAATCAGTGAGTGAAAGCCATGATCGAACCCTTCCTGCCACGCCTCGTCGCAGGGAGGACGCTCGGAATAAAGGTCTGGCTCCAACGGGTGCTGTGTTGGGGTGGCCTGCCATGGCAGCAG
>DONH01000075.1 GCA_003509235.1 Planctomycetaceae bacterium | reverse complement strand
TATCGTCTCTACGATCGGGATATTCCAGAAATCCCTCTAGTTATTGACAGGTATGGTGATTGGCTTCATGCGGCCGAATACGAGCGTCCTCATGAGCGAACAGCTATCGAGCATGAAGTGTGGCTCGATCGACTCATTGAGGCCGCAGCTGATCAGCTTGGCCTTGAACCAGACTGTGTGTTCTTTAAGGTGCGTCGTCGACAGCGAAATGGGGGGCAGTATGAAAAAGTAGATGACCGCTCTGTTACTTTTCCAGTCAATGAACATGGATTGAAGTTTGAAGTCAATCTTTCTGATTATCTTGATACGGGACTTTTTCTCGATCATCGCCAAACTCGGGCGATGGTTCGAGGTGATGCGGCAGGTCGTTCTTTCCTGAATTTATTCGGTTATACAGGTAGTTTTTCTGTAGCTGCTGCTGCTGGTGGAGCAGAAGCAACTACAACTGTCGATCTCTCAAATACCTATCTCGAATGGGCGAGGAGGAATCTCATGGAAAATGGTTTTTTAGATAGGCGGCAACATACCCTTCTTCGAGATGACGCTCGTGAATTCCTCAAGCACCGTGGTCGTCGAGGCGAGCGTCCATTTGATCTTGTTGTAGTTGATCCACCAACATTTTCACGTTCGACGAGACAGCTGCAGGACTGGGATGTGCAGCGGGACTATGCCGATCTGCTCCAAGCGGTTGCCGACAATCTTAGTACGGGTGGTATTGTCTATTTTTCAACAAATTACCGACGGTTCAAATTTGATGAAAAGCTCCTCGCTAATACGTACGCTATATATGAGATTAGCCGGAAGACAGTGCCAGAAGATTTTCGGAATGCTCGGATACATCGTTCATGGAAGTTTGTGAAAAAGGACTGAAAAAGTTTCTTGGTGACTACACGAAGAAGGCGAAATCATGAGAAGTATTTGGTTTTGTCAGCCAAATCCATCAGCGTTTAGGTTGCTATGGAACATCGTAGTTTGCCTGACGATTGGACTAAATTCTTTCGGCTGTCAAAAAATAGAATCCAATCGAGTATGTCTCGTTTCGAGTCTGCCGCGTACGGGTGTGTCTAAGCAGCTCAGTGATGAGGTTGTTCGAGGCATTCGGCTCGCAATTGATGAGGTGAAAGCAAAAGCCGGTCGGTTTACTTTGGAATATCGTGATCTTGATAACAGTGCAGCAGCGTCTGGCCGGTGGACAAGTGAAGGAGAAGCAGCCAACGCTCGTATGGCGGTCGAGGATTCCGACGTAATGGCGTACATTGGTACCTTGAACTCAGGAGCAGCCCGAGTTTCAATGCCTATTCTTAACTATGCTGATTTATTGATGGTATCTCCAGCGAATACGGCCGTTGGGTTGACCAAACCGGGCCTAGGTCTTCCTGGAGAGCCGAACGTTTACCGTCCGTCTGGCAGATTAAACTACATCCGAGTTGTACCTGCCGATGATCTTCAAGGTCCACTTGCCGCAGATTGGGCATTCGAGCGTGGGGTGCGTCGTGTTTTTGTCATTGATGATGCCGGTGTTTATGGGCGAGGTGTAGCATCTTTATTTGCTGATCGGTGTCGTGAGCAAGGAATGACGGTTCTCGACCACGTCTCGATTGATCCACAGGCAGCGGAGTTCAAATCGTTTGTAGGGTCGGTTATGAGTGCTGATCCAGACCTTGTCTATTTTGGCGGTAGTGCTCGAACCAAAGGTGGGCAACTCGCACGTGATCTTGTGTCAGCTGAGAGCGAGGCAATTCTGCTGGTTTCTGATGGATGTCGTACTGAAGCTTTCCTTGAAGCGGCAGGCGCGGCTTCTCTTGAGGGTCGGTGTTTCGCCACATCAGCAGGGCTTTCACCGCAGCAAGCAGATTGTGAAGAAAAATTATTATTTCTTCGCTATCGGCAAAAGTATGGAACATGTCCAAGCAATGCGGCAATTCACGGTTATGAGGCGGCGAGGCTCGTGATTCGAGCTATCACAGATGTTGGCCAGAAAGATCGCCGAGCCATCGTAGAATCGGCTTTTGCGAGCCAGGTGGACGATGGTGTCCTTGGGCAATGGGGTATTGATGCAAATGGTGATACAACACTTCAGGAGGTGTCTGTGAGTGTTGTCAGGGATGGCAAGTTTGTTCATGAGGAAGTCATGTCGACGGCTGGCATAGGCAAAAAGGACGGCAGCAGATAAGACTTAGGGCAAAGAATTTTCCAGCGGATTACTTTGTCGGGACACATGCGTGGACGTAGCATCCTTTCTTGAGCAATGTGGTATCGGAATCACAAGTGGTGGATTTCTCGGGCTAATTGCTGTCGGATACACGTTGGTGTACGGAACTGTAGGCCTCATCCACTTCGCCCATGGGGATGTAGTCATGCTCGGTGGCTGCCTGTCACTGGCGATCTTATCATTCCTTGTGCCACTCCCGGTCGATCCGCTGACTGGTTGCCTCATAGTAGTTCTGGCTGCTACGTGCAGTGGGCTGTTTTGTGGCTGCATGAATGTTTGCATTGATCAGTTTGTCTATCGTCCGCTACGAAATGCCCCTCCCCTATCGCCTCTTGTTTCAACAATCGGTGTTTCGTTTGTACTAATGAATGTGGGGCTTGTTTGGATCGGTCCGACTGATCGTGCATTTCCGGAGATTTTTCTGGAATCTACCCGTTTGATTGGTGGAGTGCCTGTTGCGATGGCTGATTTTCTGGTCCTTGTCATCATCGTGCCACCCGTGTTCTGCCTGTACATTCTTCTTCGTCAAACCCGTTTTGGAAGGTCGTTGCGTTCCATTGCTGCAATCACTCGTGCAACAGCTCGTTCGGGGGAAGCAGGAAAACTTGTTATCGCTACATTTTTTATAAGTGGATTTCTCGGTGGTGTTGCGAGTGTTGCTGCAGGTGTTCACGCAACGACAATCAACTATCAGATGGGGCATCAGATGGGGTTGTATGCGATTACTGCAGCAGTGCTTGGCGGTATAGGGAGTGTTCCTGGTGCAATAGTCGGCGGGCTTATAGTTGGATTAATTCGTGCGATTTCAGTAGCCCTTCTTGGCCCTCGTTGGGCTATTACATCGGTCTTTCTTGTGCTCATTATTTTTCTTGCATTTCGCCCGCAAGGAATTTTTGGGAAATCAAAGACAAGAGGAGGGCAGCGATGAAAATTCAATGTGCCTCCTTATCTGATCTGATGAAATGGCCGAATAAAAATTGGGAAATACTAGTTTTTTTAGTTTTAGTCCTCGCGCCATGGTTTCAACCAGCATTAGCCGGAGGGCTGGGCGGACAGATAACATCGGTCTTGATAATTTGTACAGCGGCTCTTGGCCTCAACGTCATGGTTGGATTCACGGGATTACTTCACCTCGGAATTGCATCATTTTTTGGCTTGGGAGGTCTCTTCCTTGCGATCCTAACTGTCCCAATGAATCCTTTGGAGATCGGTTTTCTCCCAGCGGTTTTCGTTAGTGTTAGTGTGACAGCTGCAATAGGAACGCTGCTCGGCTCGCCAACGTTGCGTCTTCGAGGTGAGTACCTTGCTATTGTTACGCTTGGTTTTGGTGAAGTTGTTCGTGTCTTATTCTTGAACCTAGAAAATGTAACAGGTGGGACACAGGGGCTTGGTCCGATTCCACCCCCGGGATCTGGAATATTTGTTTCGGGGATAGATCTCGGCAGAGAGTTCGTTGTTGATTCACGATGGTTCTACTACCTGTCGCTCATCGTGCTTTTTGTTGTGGTACTGCTTGTACGAATTCTCGAAAAGTCAGCACTCGGCCGTGCCTGGATTGCTGTTCGTGAGGAGCCACTCGCTGCTGCGACAATAGGTATTTCTGCAACAAAAGTTCGGCTTTCCGCCTTTACAATAGCAGCAGCGATAGCCGGACTCGCTGGCTGCCTGTCTGTCGCAAGTATCGGTACTACCGGAGACCCAAACGCGTTTGGTTTTAATCGGTCAGTTGCGATTCTTTGCGCCGTCATAATAGGTGGCCTAGGTAGTATCCCAGGAACACTTGTCGGAGTCACAATCTTGTTTGGTTTTGACATAGTGGTCATTCCGTGGGTTGATTCCTGGATGCAGCGTATTCAGGGGCAGTTGTTTGATGTTAGTTTCTTTACGCTTGGAAGTTGGCGATTGGCTCTTGTAGGTATTGCATTGATTGTTGTAATGCGATTTCGTCCCGTAGGGCTTATTCCATCACGACGTTTCGCTGCTGAGTTTCAGGAGTCACAACAATGACTCACGGAGAGAACACGAAAGCGAGCGACGGCTCTGTCCTCTCGGCAGACATTCCGCTTCTAAGTATTGATCGGCTTACGGTTCAATCAGGTGGCATACCGCTCATCGA
>DONH01000283.1 GCA_003509235.1 Planctomycetaceae bacterium | reverse complement strand
ACTGGTGTTGGTCCTTCCATTGCATCTGGCAACCAGACAAAAAGCGGGACCTGTGCACTCTTGCCCACACAGCCACAAAAAATACCAAGGCCTGCGACGAACAGAAGCCATCTGCCGTACCCTTGTTCGCGCCAACCCGGTACAGCAGCGGCAACTTCGCGACGTAACGCACTTCTGCTTGGGTTGGCAGCAGCCTTCTTCTTGATCTGATCAGCTGCAGCAAAAGCCACTAAACCATCCGGCACCTGCTGCTCATGATGGTTTCCAACAGGACGAACCAGTTCAAACAAGCCTGGCTCGACCTGACCTGTGGTTGAACTTACGCTGTCACCAAAATGCAATGTTCCGAGACCACCCCAAAGTGCCATAAGACCGATAAGCATGCCGAAATCGCCAACCCGATTTACGATAAATGCTTTATTCGCAGCCGTTGATGCTGAGTGCCGCTCAAAATAAAAGCCGATGAGAAACCAGGAACAGATACCAACCAATTCCCAGAAGATAAAGACCATCGCAAGGTTGCCAGCTATTACTATTCCCAACATTGAAAAACAAAATAGCGAAAGTGCCTGAAAGAAACGATGGAAACGACCCTCTCGATGAAGTTGCTCGCCTGTTGCGAGCTGAACCTCCGAGTCGGTCACATCATGAAGTTCATCATGCATGTAGCCAGCAGCATAGACGTGGATACACGTCGCAATGAAAGTAACGACAACAAACATCAGGACAGTTAACGAATCAATATACCAGCCGATAGACAATCGAAGCGACCTACTCGCATAAAGCGTGTACCAATCGCCAGAATATGAGACCGAGCTGACCTGCTCTTCATGGCCACCTGAATGATGGCCTTCAACACCACCTTGTTCTGGGGAATGGATCGCTATTCGCCGAACTAAACCAGACGACTGCCCGGCATCATTGTTTAAGACCGACGCATGCCCGTCACCGTGGTGATTGCTTGGAACTGGCTGAGGAAGCATCGTCCAAATACCCAAAGACACAAGCGACAGGATTAAGGAAGCACCGATAGCTGAAGTTGCGACTGTTGCTGCACCTTTTCCGTGAGCACCCATACGGGGCCCGAGAAACAAAATCGCCACAAATGAAGCGAGTGGAATCAGCCATGCAATTCCGAGCAAAATTGGAAAGAGTTGTTCGGCAGTCATTCTTTTATTTCGTAATACCCCTAAACCCCATAAATGCACGCCTAGAGGTTCAAGAAATCTGTAAAATTCAGTTACCCATGCAAGTCATCCGCTCGATCAACGTCGACCGTAGCGTGGTTGTTGTAAAAATTAAGTGTGATAGCCAGCGCCACAGCAGCTTCTGCAGCGGCCAACAAAATAACAAACAGGGCCATCACCTCCCCATCGAGTCCGAGCACTGATTTACCGTCTCCTGCAAGGTACTCTGAACCAAAAGCAACAAAGTTGATATTTGCGCCATTTAGAACAAGCTCAATACCCATGAGAACGCCCAATGCATTGCGCTTTAGAGCCATGCAGACGACTCCGCAGGTAAAGAGAATCGCGCCTACAACAAGGTAATGCGAAACACTCACGACCCCACATAATACAAATGTCATTTCGGCCCTCCTGCGACAAGAGTAGAGGAAGCGGTAACAGGCAACCTCGGCTTTGTGGAATCTGCAGAAGCAACTAAATCAACCGAGCGAGGAATGCGACGCCGCTTTGCTCTCGCTAAATATGCCGCCCCAACGAGAACAACTAAGAGATGCACCGACACTATTTCAAAGGGAAGAAGATATCCGCTCTTTGGTCGCACCAAGTTTTCTTCTGCAACCTGATCCACACGGACCCCAACAAGAGCCATACCAAGAGGTGTTGCCGTGGGTGCCGTAGCCACGCCTTGCCCCGGCTTTTGCCACGACTCAATAGAAAATGCGGCCTGCACCAAAACAGCTAAAAGCGCTGCTGCCAGAATGCCTGCAATGACTCGATCACCTGCCGGTGTACGCAGGGCAACCAACTGAGTCTGGGCAGTAAGCATCACACCAAACACGAGCAGGACTAATGTCCCACCAACATAGATCATCAATTGCATAGCACCGACAAACTCTGCACCTGCCAGAAAAAAAAGACCGGCAGTAGCACCCAACGAAAGAACAAGGTGCAGTGCCATACGAACAACATTGTCCGAGAGCACGACCATTACTGCTGCAACACACGCGACCCCAGCAAACAACAAAAAGAAAAAGTCATGCCAATCAAGAAACGCAAACAGATTTGTCGACAAGCCGAAGGTCTCGTGATTCATCGCGACACCTCGACAATACGACGTGATGGAACAATGTCACTTAAAGCATCTTCATTGACAGACTCTTGGTTATTGCTTTGCTCAAGCCATCCTTCTCGCACACCGGCGGCATTCTGGAAGCTGCCTGCAACAAGCCCTCCTGGAAGGAACAGTTGCCAAAGCATGACGCCAGCAAACATAGCAGCTGCAATCGGAGTACAGTACTTCAAGCATGTCGTCATAACTTGGTCAATTCGCAATCGCGGCAACGTCCAGCGAATCCACATCATGACCAAGACGCCAACTGTAGCCTTTAAGAGAAGATTCATGCAGCCTAGTAGGCGAAGCGCGTAGGGGGCATTCGCGGCCATACCGTCACTAAGCCCAAGAAGTTGTGAAACAGGAACGGGACCATTCCAAGCTCCAAGAAAAAGGATCGCGGCAAGAGCACTCACCAGAAACATCGACCCATATTCAGCCATAAAAAAGAAGCTCCATCGCAAGCCCGAGTATTCTGTATGAAAGCCGGCAACAAGCTCACTCTCTGCCTCCGCCAAATCAAATGGGGCTCTATTCACACTCGCGAGTGCGCATGTGTAATACACCCAAAAAATGATGAACGTAAATGGGTCGTGAAAAATAAACCAATTCGAACCCCATCCTGCTTGCTTTTCACCAATTGTGACAAGATCCATACTTCCCGCCAGCATCACTGGCACCACAACACACATACCAAGAGGAACTTCGTAACTCACCACTTGAGCAGCCTCTCGCATGGCGCCAAACAAGGACCATTTAGAGGCCGAAGCGTACCCGGCTAAAATAACGCCAAACACTTCTAGACCGAGAACAGCAACCACAAAGAAAACACCAACATTGAGACGCTGGCCTACAACATCAAAGGCGAATGGCAAAGCAATAAATGCACAGAAGGACGCACAAAAACTCACATAAGGAGCTATGCGAAATAACAAGGCATCAGCGCCATCGGGCATCAAGTCTTCTTTAGCAAGCAGTTTAATACCGTCAGCTAAAGACTGTAACCAACCGAAACGCCCACCTGTCCTCGTTGGTCCTAAGCGGTCTTGAATACGTGCAGCAATTTTTCTTTCAGCCCAAATGAAAACAAGTGCACCTCCGGCAATCACATTGAGGATTAGAACAGCTGATAAAACAGCTATCGCAGTCCAGGAGAGCCAAGCCGGAAGGCCCGCCGTTTCAATTAAAAATTCAGCCATATTTGGCATCCCAAACATGCGAGTACAATTCACTTATATTCCAACAATGAACACAAAATTCATCCTGAACTTTGTGATTTTTTTGCTCGAAGTCTGCACAAACCGGCAACTTCATACAAGGGCCCTGTCGTTACTTGGGGCCTTATTACCTGTCAATCTCTCCCATTACAACATCGAGGCTGCCAACAACCGAGGGTACATCAGCAATCAGGCAGCCACGGCAGAGTTCAGGTGCAACGGCCAAATTCGAGAACGCACTTGAACGGGCTCGAACTCGCCACGGAATAGAAGTTCCATCACCTACAACGTAAAACCCCATTTGGCCTTTAGGGCATTCCGTTTCCAGGTATGCATCTCCTTTGGGTAATTTTTCAATAAGTTTAAGAGGTTCCCCGAGCGGGCCCTTGCATTGCGAATAACGATCAATGGATTGTCGAATCAAGTCCATGGATTGCACAACTTCGAGCATCCGCACAAAAAATCGATGCCAGCAGTCACCCAAAACAGCATCTTGTGGAACGGCTGGGTATTCATGATCTCGCGGGTAGTGACCATCTTTCATAACAGCGACTTCAAATGCATATCCGTCGTACATCGCCGTGTAAATGCTCTCACCGTCTCTACGTAAATCAATGTCAATCCCGCTACCTCTCAACACGGGACCAGTGCACCCATAATCGATGGCCATCTCTGGGCTGAGCA
The DNA here is from genome assembly GCA_003509235.1 of Planctomycetaceae bacterium. GTDB lineage: Bacteria > Planctomycetota > Planctomycetia > Pirellulales > UBA1268 > UBA1268. Next base: position 825 of record DONH01000283.1, on the reverse strand, counting down.
CGCCGACATTAGCCGTGCGCTTCACGAAAATAGCATTTGTTGTCAGCAGAGTATGGTACTCACGAATGACCGGTTCAAACTGGTCAAGAAAAGCCTCACACCGTTGAAGCCAACCGGGAGGAAGGTCCGCCGTCATACCGCCAATAGTTATGTAACTATAAGTCAGCCTTGCACCGCAGACCTCTTCAAGCAGATCAAGAATTTTCTCTCTTTCACGAAAAGCGTAGAGAAATGGACTAAATGTTCCAAGATCGAGCCCGTACGCACCCATGCCAACAAGATGACTGGCGATTCGATTAAGCTCCGCAATAAGAATTCGTAAATGTCTTGCTTTTTCACTGACTTGATACCGAAGTAACTTTTCGACAGTAAGCGACCACCCCAGGTTCATATTCATGGCAGCTAGGTAATCCATACGATCCGTATATGGAATCCACTGGCGAGCGGTAAGGTTCTCACCAATCTTTTCAGCACACCGGTGCAAGTACCCTATGTGGGGTTCCATCTCCGATACAATTTCACCATCTGTGCGTAAGACAAGCCGTAAAACGCCATGCGTGCTAGGGTGCTGAGGTCCCATGTTGACCAACATCTCATCAGTACGAACGTCAAATTCAATGATTCTCTGATCTTCATCCAAAATTTGAGACATGGTTCCTATTACTTCTACTTCCTAACTAAAAAGTTTTTTCTAGCGGCCTCGCATGCCGTGATATTCCAGCGGCATCTCATAGTCTTTCCTCAATGGATGCCCATCCCAATCTTCCGGGCAAAGAATCCGACGCAAATCCGGGTGACCAAGGAAACGAATGCCCGAGAGATCAA
>DONH01000491.1 GCA_003509235.1 Planctomycetaceae bacterium | reverse complement strand
CAATGCGCTTGAAAATCTTGATGCTGATACGGCACGGGTCATATCTGAGGCTCATGGTAAGTTGTTTTTCAATGGACTAACTACCGTGACTCCGGAGGTTGCAGGAATTCTTGCGACACATTGTGGCTGGCTGCACATTGAGGGGCTTCAGTCCATCAGCCCAGCTGTAGCGAGAGCACTTGCAAATCATCAAGGGTGGCTTTTTCTCAACGGTATCCGAGTCGTAGAGAAGGATGTAGCAATCGCAATCCTGCCTTATCGAGGCCAGTTGTATCTCGATGGATTCGAAACAATTACTGAAGATGTAGCTGAAAAAATGCTCAGCGTCGTAACGGTGTCGAGATGTATGGCGTTCGGAATATCAATTATGAGTCTGTGGCAACGCTGAGAAAAAATTCAGAGGATATTTTTCGTTCGGTGTTTAATCGTGCCGGCTGTCGGCCTTTTTAAAAAAAGCCGGCGGGGGTTTTGGCCCCCGCCGACTTGTTTCTCTAAAAAATCAACTGAAGTGATTCGGTTGATTTGTTATGGGGCCTGAACAACTTCACCACCGTTACGCGTGCCAAGAGCACGGTAAGTATTTCCGTCAATCGTTGATGTAAAGGACCGGGTTGATCCATCCATCATAAGACCATTGGTGACACCACCGTTGTGGTAGCTTCGTGCTGTGACGATAGCGACATGAGCATTCAGACTGGCCGCTCCCTTACCCTCTCGCCGTGAGGTGAAGTCACTATCAGCGGCATGGCTACCTTTAGTAACGGTGTTTGGTGGGAAGGTTGTGGTTAGGCCATCTTGATGGGTACGTCCATCACACCACTCAGTGTTTCCACTATCACCTTTTTGATCACCACCAAGACTAGTCAAGTCGGTAGCAGTTAGAGCTGGGACTGTATCTAAATTATCACCATCACGCATGTATGGAAAGAACGCCTTCTTCTCTCCGGCAGCGATAGTGTTCGACATGCCGTCTCGAATATCTCGAGGCCGTGATTTTTGGTTCACACCAAATGGCCCATTACAGCCAGCAGCACCTGGTGGAAGGATCTGGCCTGTACCGTGATTCCAACCGATGTTGGTTGGATAGTAGTCTGTACCTCGTGGCCTGTCATTAATTTCACTTGGGCAAATCAAGGTGTCGATACGGTAGTTACAGAGCTTCTTACCATTTACGGTTTGATCTTTGTAACTTGTTGAAGCTGCAATTGCTTCGCGAACCGAAGCACCAAGAGCAGCCTGCTCGATGAAAGGAAGCAATTGAGCTGATACGCCCCAGTCGCTCCCAGTGGTACCATCCGAATTTTGAACAAATGCAGCTGGGTATTCGCGTAGTGCATTTTCGTAGTTATGCAATGCCAAGCCCATTTGCTTAAAATTGTTGCTGCAAGAAACGCGTCGTGCAGCTTCTCGAGCCTGCTGAACAGCTGGCAGAAGGAGGCCGACAAGAACACCAATAATGGCGATCACGACCAAGAGTTCAATAAGTGTAAAACCCGAAGGTTTTCCAAGATTTTTCGTCTTCATTGTGTAACCTTTAAACATGAAAGGATGAGAAATAGCTGGCTACAATGTTTTGTTGGCTGGCTAACGAGTTGATATTGAGATTCATTCTCAATAAGTGTAGTCTAGTGACTTCTGGAGCGACGTCAACACCTAGGTTTACTAGAAAATTAAATGACACACGATTCATCAGAAGAGCAAAGGGTTTCCGAGCATGTCCAAAAGAAGGCCTCGGGGCCACCAAAGCCAATAGCGTCTGCAGATCTTTTGCAGGGACACCGAGAACGGCAAATTTTGCACGGCACCGAGGTCTACCGCCTGACACTCACGCGCACCGGCAAATTAATTCTTCACAAGTAATTGAATTCGCACGAATAGGGCCAGCACTTGGTAGTGGTGCATTACCTGAGATTGCGAGTGTCCTAGCTGTCTTCAGCAAGAAGCGCCCGAAGCGATGGCTCGATTGCTTCGGCCCAAATAGCGTATCCTTTTTGTTTTGGATGAAGCAGATCAGGCATGATCTCTTTTGAAAGCGTCCCGTCTGGCAGAAGGAAGCGTTCATTGATGTCAAGATACGTGACGCCTTCTTTCATTGACATTTGTTTTATCAAAGCATTTGTTCTGTCATTATTTTTCCTCTGTGGATCAGAGGCTTTTTCTGAACGTGGAAAAATGGCGAGAAGAAGTATTTTTGTTTTTGGAGATTTTGTATTGATGCGCTCAATAATCTTTTTAACTCCTGCAGCAATAGCTTTCGGTGGATCTTTCCTGTGGCCGGTGTTATTTGTGCCAATCATAAGAACTACTACTTTTGGCTGTACTTCTTCAAACTCGCCGTTATCCAATCGCCAGAGAACGTGCTCGGTACGGTCACCACTAAAACCGAGATTAAGAGTTTTTCTTTTTTTATAGTATTTGTTCCACGTTTTCTTTCCGGTAGTTTCCCAGCTATGAGTGATTGAGTCGCCAAGAAAAATAATATCCCAATTATCATTTTTAGCTTCTTTAGATTTGCTTTCGTGTCGCTCCTGCCACCAGTTTTTCTCATCACTCTTCATACGATGCGCTGGTGTTGTGGCATTTTTAATTGCTGCCTGAACCACATTTTCTGCGTGGGCCGATGCTGGAACGACGATAGAGCAGAAGATTGCGATGTGTAGGACGCGAGTAAAAAACATGGTGGAAATTCTCCGAATCATTTCTTGTCAGATATTCTTTTGTATCAAAACAACATAAATATGTACTCGTGCGGAAGAATATTACGAAATGAATGCCCCTGCAAAAGTGCTCACCACGATCTATTGTGGAACCGGGTAGTTCTTTCAGTCAAAGAAGTCCATTGAGGCCGTGCTTTACCACGTAGGCACGGGAGGAATACCACGCTTACGCCCACGTTTTCTCTAATTTTCCCTGACTCAGGGTGAATCCGTCGATCGGATTGCGGGGCCGCTGGAGACGGCTGCCTGAATTGGTTCTGCGGGTCATCCGCCGTTTCCAGTGGACTTCTCTGGTGGCATGCGAAAGTGAACATATGGCACGGTGGTCTTATGCCGCGTGGTCAGTTACAAGCGTTCTCAATGGCCACCAGTCCCGGACAGGTAAGAGGAAAACTGCGCCTGAGGGATGCAATAAAGGACAGGTGCCATCCTGAGCAATGTGTATAGTGAGGAAAGAAACTCTTTGCTTTTGGTTAATAGGCCTGAGTGAGCATAAAGGAAAAGATATGAGAATTATGATTGTATCTGGCAGTCACCGTCAGGAGAGCCAGTCTGCGCGTGTAGCTGACTACATCACTGAGGATCTTGGCAGAATTGATCCAACGCTTGTTCTCGATAGGTTTAGCTTGTCAGGAAACCCTCTACCGCTTTGGGATGAGAGTGCGTGGCAGAAATCAAGTTCTCTTGCGTCCTTGTGGCAGCCAATTCGTGATCGTATGCGAGAGGCACATGCTTTTGTTTTCGTGACACCCGAATGGGCTGGCATGGTTCCGCCAGGTCTGAAGAATCTCTTGTTGTTTGCTACTCCGCAGGAAGTGGGACATAAGCCGGCACTCGTTGTTGGAGTATCATCTGCTCGAGGTGGTAGTTATCCGGTGAGTGAATTAAGAACAAGTGGGTATAAAAATAATCGACTTCTGATCATCCCCGAACATGTCCTTGTTCAAGATGTTGCTGATATGTTGCATGGCGAAAGTCCCGGTGATAAACGGGATGCATGGATTCGCCAGCGGATCTCATTTGCAAACCGACTGTTGCTTGAATACGGGAAAGCCGTTGGGTCGATTCGGGCCAGTGGCCTTACCGATGACGCGGATTTTCCGTACGGCATGTAATTCTTGTAGATTTGTCGTACAGTTACCGCTCAGCACGAGTTGTCTATCTTAAATGAGTTGTAAGAGAATTTATTTATGGCGTTGGACGGTACAGAGTCTTCAGCCCCTTGTGGAAATATAGCTGGATTTTTCGAATATGCTCGGGATGATATTCGCTCTGGCTTTCTTGTTTTTCTGATTGCTCTTCCGCTGTGTCTTGGCATTTCACTTGCGTGTGGATACCCACCAATCGCAGGTGTTTTTACGGCTATAGTTGGTGGGTTTGTAGCACCTCTGCTGACGAATAGTGAGCTCACTATAAAAGGGCCTGCTGCAGGACTGATTGTAGTCATCGCTGGTTGTGTCTCTGAATTTAGTGGTGATGGTATGAGTGGTGGCTGGGCGCCAATTGATCAGCAGGCGTATCGCGCTGCCTTAGCAATTGGTTTTGCAGCGGCTATCTTGCAAATGGTATTCGCATCGTTTCGGGCAGGCATCTTGGGAGAATTCTTCCCAATTTCTGTGGTTCACGGAATGCTTGCTGGAATAGGTATTATTATCTGTATCAAACAGCTTCCGATTGCGCTCGGTGTAGCAGCGTCAGGCGAGCCGTTAGAAATTCTCACAGATATTCCGCATCTCCTTGCAGAGGCCAATCCTGCGATTGCTGTCATCGGCATGGCGAGTCTCGTCATCATGTTCGCGTGGCCTGCCTGTGTGCAGCCATGGCCATTTTTACGCAGAGTCCCGGCTCCGATCGTGGTTCTTTTGGTGGCGATGCCAGCTGGGTTTGGCTTTGATCTGTTGCACGAGCATTCGTACTACCTCCAAGGGCATGAATACCAACTTGGCGAACAGTTCCTTGTCAGTATGCCAAAACAAATCTTTGGCATGTTTTACGATATCACGCTGCCAAACTTTGCCGTCCTCGCTGACCCAAGAGCTTGGAAGTGGGCAATTATCTTTTTTTGCATTGGAAGCCTCGAGTCTGTGCTGAGTGCCAAAGCGATAGATGCTGTCGATCCATGGAAGCGACGAAGCAGTATGGACAGGGACCTTTTTGCAGTAGGAGCGGGCAACCTTTTTGCTTCACTGCTGGGTGGTCTACCAATGATTTCAGAAATTGTTCGGTCGAAGGCAAATATTGATAACGGTGGAAAGACACGATTTGCTAACTTCTGGCATGCGATTTTTCTTTTACTATGCGTGGCAATTATTCCAACGTTTCTTCATCTCATTCCCCTTGCTGCGCTT
>DONH01000112.1 GCA_003509235.1 Planctomycetaceae bacterium | reverse complement strand
TGATAAAAAGTTGCTTCGGTCTGAGATTTAGCCACGCCCGTCGCGGTGATAGTCGTAGTGACGGCCTACACCTTTGTCAAATTAGTTTCAATTACTTTCCGTATGGGGGATAGTACCTAATAGACGTCAATATGAACTTCGACACAATTCCTGGAATGTCGAAGTCAACTTGAATTCAAACGAGGCAGTTGCCCAACGAGGGCCACGAGAACTTGCCGACGAACTTTCTTGGCATGGATGAAATCGGCGAACGGACTGTTATGAAATATTGCGAATTTGAGGTGCAGGTATGAGTATTTTACTGGAACTAGCCTGGTTGTGTAAGTAACATTCGGTACAAGGGACAGTTGTACACGAGTGAGCTCAGCGGTGAGCTTGCTTGTGAGCGAGTAAAACGCACGGTAAGCAGTGCAAAAGTGCACGGGCCATTTTGTAATAACACGTGAAATAGGGAAAGGACATAAGCTTAGAGCTTGGACGATATATAGTCAGAGGTACATGGTTCAGATAAAACAAGACGGTTGATTTAACTTAGCTCTGAAGGGAGAAAACATAGTTTGCCGAAGCCTTTCCTGCTTCTTCAAGTTCGGACAAAGAAGCTTGAGTATCGAGTGGTGGGGCTTGTTATAAACAAGTTTACGTTTGATGAAAGACCTGAAATAGCCTGAGTTATCCATTAGATTGTGAGTTCCAAGCATGAAATTATGCAACATATGTGCTGAGAGCGAGCACCAGTGCATCCGTATGTTCTGGTTTCCCGACCGATACTCTGATGCAGCTGGCGAGCTGCGGAGGTCCCGAATAGTACCTCACCATAATTCCTTTACTCGCAAGATAGTCCTTCAATTTTTCAGCGTCTCCGTCGACCCTAAAAGAGTGTATGAGAAGATGTGTGCAAAAGGCAACCAGGTGACGTACTTGACAAGAAGGAAGTTGGAATGAGATGCATAAGGGTTAAGGAAATCAAATTCTTCGAGTTTGGAAAGAAGGCGCTGACGTTCTTGTATAAGCTTGTCCTTGACATCCTATCGTTCAACAATGAAACGTCTGCTTTGGAAAAAAATACAATAAAATCTCGTACCTGAAGATATTTTGGATTATCTAGCGCAGCACAAGCTGCTAGCTCGGCGACAATAGATACGTTATAAGGTTGCTTGACTCGCCAAAGATAATCCATGAGCCAGAGAGGTGCCGCACAATACCCTACTCGTAGACCTGCGGGCAAAAGTTGTGACAAAGTAGAGATGATTCGACTTCCGATGGTACCTGCAAGGGCTGCTCGTTTGCTAAATGTCCTGAGGACTATCAGATTTTCGCGCTTTAAAACATCTCGCATTCTACTTTCTTGTATCTCGCAGAACTCGATGTACGCCTCGTCAAGGACTACCAACACAGGGAGTTCAAGAAGTTCAGCGAGGTCTGCAGGCTTTATCACTGTGCCATCAGGGTTGTTCGGTGAAGTCAAAAATAAAACCTTTGCGCGATGTGCCAAAACAGCGGTTCTGATTGCAGCTACGTCAATATCAAAGCTTGGCCCGTCACTTCTTGGGATATCGACCACCTTTCCACCTTCACGTGGTCTACATCAGTAAATGCAGAATGCCTGATAAAAAGTACGCACCGTTCACCAGACAGTCGAAAGAGTACATGCCAAAAGTAGGTGGTGTATTCAGGACAACGTCGTCTGGCTCGAGTACCACACGCAAGATCAAATCAATTAGCTTAAAAGGACAAGAATTGAGCGTTGAAGGATGCATTGATGCGCCGGGCTCACCTCGTCTGCACCACACCCCACTAATATATTCTCTGCTGGTATTCCACATTCCGCGGCCTGTGAAACTAGATTAGTTGGGACCGAATATATAAAGGTAAAATAATTTACCAGTTTCGCGCGAAGAAATCTGGATTCCGGATCAGGATAAATTTGTGGGAACTCTACGTTAGCGAGAACTTTGAAAACCTCTTCGAAAATGTTTACTCGAGTTTCAGTCTTTGCCGGTTGATTTGAACGAACCTGGAGGCGGTCCATATGGATTTTCATTGGCGTCGAGTTTTATTATACTCTGAACTGGAATACCAAGCTGATCTATATGTTCATGGTAATTGTGTCGATACTTTGTGAAAGGAACTGTAACTCACCTGAGATGACTTCAAGTGGGAATATAGGCTTGTACGGGGCCAAATCTAAGATGTGCGGTCTTACGAAGTCTGATGCTTTGAAAGATCGCGCGCTGGTAGCTGTCAACGATCGAGACTGGGAAAGGGCGGTTGTTCTGTGCAACCCCTGTCCAGACGTACTAACTTTTCCGCAGCTTTGGACAAACATACTGCGCGTCGATGACAACTGAAATTGATTTGAATACTAAAGCAAATGTAAGTGGTGTGGTGGGAACGTACGACGCCACGCAGAGCGTTAAACGGGTCGCCGTTCTCTTGCGCTGGAAAACGAAGCTTCCGAAAAAACCATCTCACTGATAGTCATATTCAGAGTACCAAAAGTATTCAATCGTAACATGGGTTGTTGTTAACGGAAAATTGAGATATATTTCACGTTAATAAGCCCAGCCTAACTTTTTCGTTCTACCAAAACAAAGTGGATTTTAACAAAACTACGGTTTTAGCTCTTTTGAGCAATATTCGTAAATAGGAAAGTAAAACGTAAGACGAAGTGATAGCGAATTTCAACAAAGGGTCGCTTCCATAAAATTCGGGCAAGGAAAAGCTGGCGTGGCGGCGTGATGGCGTGATAAGCCGCGGGTCTCCACTGTTGCAGGTTCACGTCGTAGCTGCATTTTTCTTGCAACACGTACCACGAAAATTTTCAGCTCTCTAGCTCGATGTCCGCCCACGACGGTTTCACTGGTGAAGCACTTTTCAGCCAAGGTAGATCTCAACTATGACATGTTTTGCTATGTCTGACTGACACAACAACGCACGTGCTTAGGATTTTGCTATACGTACGATGATGTCATCTTCCATCCTGGGTTCATCCACTTTGCAGCCGATCAGGTTCGTACTAGAGGTTAAAAGAAAGAAGTTGACTAAAATATGTACAGGTTGATCTCTCCACGAGGGTGAGTAAAAACATTTCAATCCGAACACCATTGGTAAGTTCGCCAATGGATACAGGTAAGGTGCATATCCCTTAATCCAATGTGGTTTTTAAAACGTTTTGATGCAGTTACAGAATCCGAAATGGCCATTGCCATGGCTGAGGTTGGTGGGATGGGTTTCTTACACTACAACATGTCGGTACGTCCTGCCTGCTAATTTGTTTACAATTACTTGACGTTCGTCTTTTCACCGCAGCTGGAGGAACAAATCAATCATGCAAAAAAAGTGAAGTCGCACAATGCAGGTTATGTCTCAAATCCAGCCATCTTGAGTCCAAACTCAACAATAAGTGATCTTGATGAATTGCGTTCTTCAAGAGGTTTCACTTCGGCATGTATCACTGAAAGTGGCTTGTCCCGTGCCCCTTTGCTTGGCCTTGTGACTACTCGCGATGTTGATCTCATCAGAGATAGAAGCACATCGCTTTCTGAAGTGATGACCGCCACAAGTGATCTTGTCGTGGGATTCTCAACAAAGAGTCTCAAGGAAAATGAAAGCATTCTAATCGAGTCTAAACGTGGCAAACTTCCGATTGTGGATGAAAATGGATGCCTGATTGGATTGTTAACCCGCGTTAATGTAAAAGAGTGCCTGAGTAGGCCACCATCTGGGTTACCGTCTCTTGACACAAGTGGCAAGTTACTGTGTGGTGCTGCCGTTGGAACCCGTGATACTGATAGAATCCGCGCACAGAGCCTGGCAGATACGGGTGTGAATGCAATCATCCTAGATTCATCGCAAGGTGACTCCATATATCAGTTGGAGATGATCAAGTTCTTAAAAAACAATGTTCCCAGTGTTGATATCATTGCTGGGAATGTTGTGACACAACACCAGGCGAGGCGTTTACTGGAAGCCGGTGCTGACGGCCTTCGCGTTGGTATGGGCTCTGGTAGTATCTGTACGACGCAAGAAGTCTGCGCAGTTGGTCGGGGTCAAGCAACGGCGGTGTACAAGGTCGGCCAAATCGCTAAGCAGTTTGATGTTCCAATCATTGCAGACGGTGGCATTCAGAACAGTGGGCACATCGTGAAAGCACTGACCCTGGGAGGCAGTGTCGCCATGTGTGGTTCTATGTTTTCTGGTAGTACCGAGGCACCTGGCCATTACTTCTACCAGGACGGTGTACGTGTGAAGAAGTATCGAGGTATGGGAAGCCTTGATGCAATGAAGAAGGGAAGCGATTCGAGATATTTGAGCGAAACGGGCCATTTGAAGATCGCACAAGGTGTTTCTGGTACTGTGCGCGATAAGGGCTCTGTGCGTACGATGATTCCATATCTTATTCACGGTGTAAAGCAGGGATTCCAAGATCTTGGTGTAGACTCTGTTGGGAAGGCTCATGCTGCCTTGTCTGCAGGTACAATGACAATGGAGGTCAGGTCAGGTGCGGCTCAACAAGAAGGAGGCATCCACGATATGCACAGCTATAGTAAAGTCCCTTGGTAATCTATGCGAAGAAAGAATATATTTTTACATCACGCAAGCCAGCAAAATAGACACGAAATAGACACAACTACTCGTACCTCTATCTCTCCTTTGCGTTCACCCTACGCTGAAGAAATACGACAATCAAGGCTGTCAGAAATTGTCAGTCAGAACTAAATTCTCGAGGGTTGGGGAGTACATACAAATGAAAATGGAGTTAACACACAGGAATAAAATGACTGGATCGTAGTCTTCTCGTATAGTAATATTTTGTAAATGAGACTAGGGTATGGCTGGATGATAAAAAAGTTCATTGCTTCGCAGAAATACTTACATGTGGTACTACTGTGACCCGACGACATGCACTCGACGAAGTGACTTTTTTTGAAATTGGTCTCTTGCTGCAAGGTTGGCCAAACTCTGGTTTTCTTGTTGAGGTGAATTTAAGGTTTGGTCGGCTTCTCGTGCACGAACAAGTTATCGCGCTAGCCAATTGGAGCGACATATCTAATACGCGTTACGAACGGCGAATGATAATAGCGTTCTATTCACCAACCGGAGGCGAATTGTGTGTACCGCAAATTTACAAATATTGTAGTCATTTGGCATACTCTGGCCATGGTAGTTAATTATGGAAGAAACTGGGAAAACCGATACGGATTTTCTTCTGGATTTTCCGATGAAACCGAGAGAAGCATGTTTTTTGTTGCGCCGCCGGTCTCGAGGACGACACCATCCAGAAAGCCAAACTCGACAGAGCAAAACGGCCGGAACGTGAGCGAATCGAGAATATATCACCCTGTGCTGAGTGCTATTCCAAAGGACGCGTTCGCTTTGGCAGAGGAACGAACGACCTGTTAACAATCAATCATGGAAGCTTCTGGCGAACAAGAAGCCACACTTGATAATCTAAACAATATTGGCGATGTTCCCCGGGCGTGGTATCGCGAGCAGCGACACGTCGGGTACTCACAAGATGGGTATAAGTTGATTCCTGGCCGGGAAAGCGATCGTTTAGACCAACTCCTGCGTTCAATAGACGACAGCAGTTCATGGAGAAGGCAATACGACGTACAGCGTGGCTACAGTTTACAGCTTTCGTCAAGAGAGATTGAAATGATACAACGTATCAATTTTGGCCGTCTACCAACTTCGGTAGAACGTAGTGATTTAGCGGCGAGACATGTGGCTAGAGGAGATCCTGCTCTGACCCAAGAACCAAAACGTAGATTCTTACCTTCTAGACACGAGGCGCGCAAAGTCATATCCATGGTACGACGTCTTAGAAGAAGAATAGACACTCCCACGGTGGCAAAAGACAAACAAGTCTATCGTTTGTTTGATATTTGGGATGGAAATGAAATGTCTGAAAACGCGATCAAGCGTGCACCAAAGCCAAAGCGGGCCGGAAATGAGTTGTCTTACAATGCCCCAGCAGAGTATGGCTTGGCTTCAACGAGTTCACGTGGCCCTTCGTGTGTAAAATCATTACGACAACTCATGACAAATATACATTTTATAAAAGAGCGATTTAACCGGTGCTTGGATCTATACTTGTGTCCTAGAGTGGAGAGGCAGGTTGTCCACACCAGCCCCGATAGTATCCTGCCTGAAATCCCTCAACTAGCCACATTGAAGCCTTTTCCTTCGGTATCATCGTTGCGATACAGCCATGGAAAAGAAGTACTCTGTATATCGATTGATGACACTGGTGAACTGCTGTGTTCTGGGGGGTCGACCGGGGAGCTACGGTTTTGGGAAGTCAATAGTGGCCGCTGCTTGTACATTATGCATTTCAGTGAGCCTGTCATTTGTGCATCTTGGCGTCCTGGATCTCAACAAGAGCTTGTTGTTTGCAGTGGCCGAGATATATTTATAATATCAGCGGTGAATGATTTTATGATGACCGAGCGATGCGTAGCTCCGTGCATGCCAATGTTATGGTCACGAAGGAGTTATGGCTTGGTTGTTCGAATGTCAGGCACGCCCAGCTCTATCAACTGGCACAGAAAAGGTGATTATTTTGCGTCTACCGAACGTGAAAGTGGCACTCTTTGCGTTCATCAGCTATCAACACGAAATAGTCAAGTCGTTTTCTCATCTGCCCAACATCGTGTTGTCCAAGCTTCTTTTCATCCAAGAAACCCTATCATTTTTACCGCAACAAGAACACATATTCGAGTGTTTGACGTCCGAGAACAGAAGATGGTACATCGGCTGAAAGCAGGGAATAGTTCAATTACAACATTTGCGGTGGATGATTCTGGCCAGAACGTCATTGTATGTTGTGCAGATTCACGAATACAATTTTACAATTTCGCAAGCTTGACCACACCAATCAAAGTTCTCAAACTACAAGCCGGTGCTGGATTAGCGATAAGTTTTCATCGTGAATTACCACTTTTTGCGGTTACAATATCAACGGGGGGCACTCAATTATTTCATTTCACAATGAGCAGTGATTTGATGGCTTCTCTAACCGTCATCCCACTGAAGTTGCTGGATGCACATGTTCAAGCAGTTCTAGGGACACCGACTTGCAAATTTCATCCGACGCAACCTTGGATTTTCTGCACGAATAACCAACATGTTTGTCTATACACAGAATGAACTGACTATGATTGAAGAGTAAAATAAAAATGACAACCTTTGTATTGACAACCACTAGAAGATGCCTAAGTGGACTATAGATGCCGGTGTAGTGATGCTCACTTTCCTTGCGTCAATCCGGCGATGCCAGCTGCAATGCGATCTTCACGTCGTGCAATTTTGCGTGTTCTAGTCGCCCTGTTCTTCGCTCTTCGAGCTTCAAACTGATCAGCCAGGGACTTCTCTCTTGCCTTCTCCGCCTTAGCCCTATGGATAGCCTCCATCAAGACTCTCTTGTTTTTGAACACGTTCCCTTTGCACTTGAGATACATGGTGTGGTACATGTGTTTGTCAATTTTTTTCGCATCTCTGTACTTCTTCAGGAGTCGACGAAGCACTCGGTGACGTCGCAACCACAGAACCTTGGTAGGTAACCTAGCCTCGCGAGTACCACGGCGCTTACCGTAGCCCGTGTGCCTTCCAAGGCGCTTGGCCGCTTGTTCTCGACAAGTGCGAGCGCGCGAGTGAATCTATGAACACAATCGGTCAGACGTTCGAATGTAATCCTGGCATACTGCGCACCTTCGTGGGTTTGCGGATGACGAAACCATCCTTCACGAGCTTGCGGATGTTCTGCCTGGAGTTGGCACTGGAAATTTCGTTGATCTATTGGAATGGGTGAGAAATGTAGTCGCAACAATAAAAGATCCATGAGTCCGTTGCGTAGTTTGGTACTCACAGCGTCGAATCCGTTCGAGACCAAGACTACTAGACTAACGCCGACGTACCTCGTTAGGGTCCATCCAGATCTTTCTGGCGCCGCAGTTCAGCACAGAGGCCGCCAATCGTTTCTGCAACTTGAGTGAAACCATTGTAAATGTGTTACACAAACTTTGAATCGGCCGTTCGCTACGTCAGCGCGCGGTGCACGCGACGTCTATCGCGATCTGCGGACACAGTCGAGCGCTTGGTGGCCACGCGCCACCCGCCGCGTCGCGATATTATCGATGGATTGCAAATTTTTATGTATCATAGATA
>DONH01000152.1 GCA_003509235.1 Planctomycetaceae bacterium | reverse complement strand
CGACTGGGTATGCATCAGGAAGAAGCCCAGTGTGCCAGTTGCCATCGTAAAATCGATCCAATTGGACTCGGACTAGAAAACTTTAATGCTGCTGGCAAGTGGCGAACAACAGATAGCTTTCAGGCACGTGACAAGCGAGGTCGTGGCGTTGGCAAGAAAAAGACATGGGATATTGATTCGTCAGGTGCGATCTATAATGGCCCGTCATTCGCTGACTATTTTGAATTACGAGATATTGTCGTCAGTCGTCAGGATGATTTTGCTCGCGGCTTTACAGAGCACTTAATTGAGTATGCTCTTGGCCGACCATTCGGCTTTACTGATGAAGACTTTGCAGAGGAAGTGGTTCAGGCTGCAAAAATTAAAGATTATGCAGTGAGTGAGTTCGTTCATGCTGTTGTTCAAAGCAAGGCATTTCAGTCCAAATGATAAAAAGGGGTATGTCGTGATGGGGATCCAAAAGTTTTTGTTTGCAGTGGTGGCTGTCATCATGCTTGCCTCGAGAGTTCACGCTGTTGATCCGCCCCCGATTGATTCGCATTTGTTCCAGTCTGGTGAACTTGTCTACACAGACGGGTTTGACGGTCCGCTGAATAAAAAATGGTGGCAGACACGAACCAAGAACTGGGAAGTTGTCGATGGGTTACTGATTGGTGCCCCGGACTACAAGGATGTGGCGGAGGCCCAGACGGCGCTGAAGCGTGATCACCATCTTGGGTTGTCACCTGTTATTCGGCTCGATAACCTGCCGTCAAAATTTGTTGTTCGCATGCGGGTGAAGTTTGAAGGAAAAGAATTTAAAACGGGCCGACCAAAGTTTGATATTGGCCACCACATTAATACGGTAACTTTTCGAGATAACGGTTACGTCGTAAAACTTCATGGCGGAAAACAGTTCCTGGGGAAAGCCCCTGATGTCAAACTCAATGAATGGCTCGACGTTGCGCTTGAATTTCAGGAGGGTGAACTCTGGATTGAGGTCAACGGAAAAGGCCAACTCATCAAGCACGAGCAGGTTGTTCTCGAAGGGCGGAGTGAACTCACGTTTAAGACCTTCGAGGATGCACCAAACAGAATCATGTTTGATTCTGTAAGCCTGTGGAAAGCCAACTAGGTTTTGTGATGAGGGTTAATTCTGCTTCACGTCATAACAGAGCAGGATGTCTTGGTCACGCAGGTAGAGTTTTCCATTGGCAACAACCGGATGAGGCCACGCCTTTTCATCACTTCTGTCTGGCTGGTCAAACCGACTTTTTTCGACAAGGTCTGTTGGCGTAGCCTCAATGAGAGCAATCGGCCCCGCTTCACTTCGCAGATACAGATGACCATCGGCATACACGGTGGCACCTTTTCCAGCACTTCGACCGGCGTAGGCGAGTTCTCCACTAGCAAGATCAAGACAGCGGAATGTGCCGCCGCTTGATCCGTAAATATGGCCGTCAAGAAACACGACTCCACCATGATGATTCATGATTTCTTTGTTAGCGTAAAGCTGCTCGGCCTGCCAGTTCGTACCATCTTTTGTGACGCGGAAAGCATTACATCCGATGCCATAGCCTGATGTCACAAACACGGTGTTCTCTTGAACAATGGGCGTTGAAATAACTGCTGTCTTACCCTCTCGGTCTGCTTGCCAAAGAACGGTTCCAGAGTCGGGGTCGATGCCGGCGACGCTTTTTCCAGTGAGTTGAATGTACTGTCGAGTGCCATCAATAGTTGCGATGATCACAGATGAATAGCCAGCAGGATCTGTCCAGCCCTTTGTCTGCCAGAGCTTCTCTCCAGTTTTTCGGTCTAAGGCGAGTAGGGTGCCATCAGTACCTCCCGGAGTGCAGATAACCCGATCACCATCCACAAGCGGAGATTCACTGTACTTCCATCCGGACATCATCTTTCCGCCGTATTGATCAACAAGATTCACCGACCATTTTATTTCGCCACGCATCGCATCTAGGCAGACAAGGTCTGCGTACTGGTTTAGAACAAAAACGTCACCGTTATCTATGGTTGGTGTGCCACGGGGGCCTGGGTACCGCTTATGGCCGCCGGCTTCACCAATCCGAGTTTTCCAGATGGGTGAACCGTCAGCTTCATTGAGCACAATTACATAACTTCCATCATCAAGATCACCCATTGTGAAGATATGGCCGTTCGCTACAGCAATACTCGAATACCCTCCGCCAACACCTGTTGCTTTCCAGGCAAGTGGTGGGCCGTTCTCTGGCCACGTGTCAAGGAGTCCTGTCTCGTTTGATTTTGCATCACGGCTTGGGCCTCGCCATTGGGCCCAGTCTTCACCGTACGAACTCGAACCAAAAGAAGAAATAAAAAGTGTTGAAACTGATAGCAGCAGAATGAAACGAGATAGCATGTCGTTTTTCCTGTAGGGTGAAACAGCATTGTGTTGGCATATCGGGACTCCAAGTCCTTTAGTTTTGATTGGAGTAGTGACAGAGTATAACCCCAGTCTCTGATTTGCTCACGTTGACTTATTTTGTTCATGATTTTTTATTCGAAACAAAACAGTCTCTGGGAAGTTGAATGAATAAGAGTTTTCACCCAATGTGCTCGCAAAGAAAGTGTCACGGTGCCCGATGAAGAGGCTGTATTCCCTTGTCTTAATGCTTGTAGTGTTTTGCTGTGCATACGATGCTGATCGTGTTCAAGCAGAAGAAACATTTGCCGAAAAGATTCTTCGGTTATTTCCTCAGGCTGATAGGAACAATGACGGTGTACTTTCTGAGGAGGAAGAGGCTGCTGTGAGCCAGCGGGTGATGCAACGGTATCCGCAGGCTGATCAAGATGGTGACGGGGTGCTTTCAGAAACTGAAAAACAGGACCTCGTCCAAAAGGCTTCCCAAAGAGGTAGGAAGCAACGGCCGAGTTCGCCAAGCCGCTCAGGAACGAATAGCCAAAATACAGACGCGGTTCTCAAACAGCTTGGCCTAAAAGGTGATTTAGATATTGAATACCGAAAAAACACGAAGCAACAGAGGAACCGCCTTGATTTCATTTACCCAAGAACCAAGGTGTACGAACGAGCCCCACTTTTCATCTATATCCACGGTGGCGGCAACACAGGTGGTACAAAAAACGCCCTCTACAATAAGAGTTCTTTGATATTAAAAGAACTAACGGAATCGGGTATTGCAGTAGCCACTATTGACTACCGAGTCTTTGGTGCAGGGGAAGAGTTGGGATTCCATCAACTATTCGAGGACTGCAAAGACGCATTGCGATTCCTGGCAAAAAATTCTGACCGATATGGGATCGACCCGCATAAGTTCATCACATGGGGGACTTCTGCCGGGGGTTCCAAAGCACTGGTCGCGGCATTAACAGACAGCGACTTTCTGCCCGGTGAAAACGCTGGACCGGAAACCGAACACACGGTGATCGGTGCAATCTCCTTCTATGGTGCGACCACCTATCTCGTTCCGGAGCTCTGGGAAAAGCGGCTTCAGAGATTTCC
>DONH01000295.1 GCA_003509235.1 Planctomycetaceae bacterium | reverse complement strand
TTTCGGCACCTGTATGTGCATGTGCTGTTGCAACGATGAGCCCCAATAACAAGATGCGATAGATGGTCGATGTTTGAATTGCTGACATGATTACAATTCCAAAATAGTTTGTAGCGGAAAGCGTTTTGATCTAAGACTGTAACTCCGATTGGATCAGCAGGAAAACTGGTTGATAAAGCAAGTGGCAGCATCCGTCGGTCATTAATGAGAGCTACACCATCTTGGCCTGAACCAGACAGTTCGTCCAAACGAGTGCCTCAATACCACGCCGAATGTCACCATAATCGATTATGAGCCAGCTGTTTTTTACCGTTCGAACAACAACATCAAAAGTATGTCATTATTGCCTTTGATGTTACGGTCCTTCGTAAATATCATGCATTAGGCATGAGAATGTAGATAGTATTTTGGAAAAATCAGTCCTCATCCTGCTACTATTCTTGGCATACAATGCTCAAAACTGTAATAAATGGGAACGCACGCCATCTGAGAATTGATTGGTGCCATGCTTTTAAATGGGCGTGAGACCGGACCCTAGGAGGGGATGGCAACCGACTGTTGGGCTGTGCCCGATTTGTGAGATCCTTGCGAAAGTGCTGTTGGCCCTCCTATCCTTACCAGTAAGTTTGCTGGGCAGGTTTTGGTTTTCAAAAAGGTGGAAGGCTATGCGATTGTGTTCGTGCTTGATTTTTTTTGCTCTGGGATCTGTTGCCAGTGGTGAATGGAAGGTTGCTCCTGAGGCAATGGTGACTCGGTGGGGCAAACAGGTAACTCCCCAGAATGTTTGGCAGGAGTATCCACGCCCTCAATTTCGACGTGATGAAAACTGGAAAAACCTCAACGGTTTATGGCAGTATGCAATTTCTCAGAATGGGGTGACTCCCCAAGACTATCAGGGTGATATTCTTGTGCCTTTTCCTGTGGAATCGGCACTGAGCGGTGTGCAGCGGCTGCTCGCTCCCGATGAGACGTTGTGGTATCGACGCATGTTTCGTCATCAACCGCGTGGTGGACATCGCACCCATTTGCATTTCGAGGCGGTTGATTATGAAAGCACCGTGTATCTCAATGGGGAAAAGATCGGGTCGCACAAAGGGAGCAGTGATCCATTCACCTTTGACATCACGGATGCGTTACAGCCGGGGGATAACCAGTTGACCGTGAGTGTGGTTGATCAGACTGCACCATCGCAGACGCTCGGGAAACAATCACTGCAGCCCAAAGGGATTTATTACACCCGTGTGTCAGGAATTTGGCAGACCGTATGGTTAGAGGATGTACCCGAGCGACATTTTCGCATGGTCAAAATGAAGCCGAGGATAGCTGAGGGTACGTTGCGTGTGCTGCCAACTCTGGAGGGAGAGCCGTTGAAGGCAGAGCGTATTGTGATCACTGTCCGTGATGGTGATCGCGTAGTTGGTGTTGCTGACGCCGCCTTGAGTGTACGGATAGCTGATGCAAAGCTCTGGTCACCTCGAAGCCCGAGTCTCTATGACATCACCATGGAGTTGTTCGATGGTGAAGAACTGATCGATTGCGTTGAGTCGTATGCAGCCATGCGTGAGGTAGCAACTGTTCGCGGCCCTGGTGGCCAGATTCGCATGACCTTGAATGGCAAAGTGGTGTTCCATTACGGCACATTGGATCAAGGCTGGTGGCCTGATGGCTTGTTGACGCCCCCCAGTGATGCAGCGATGCGTTTCGACGTCGAGTATTTGAAGAAGTCCGGTTTCAACATGATCCGAAAGCACATCAAGGTTGAGCCGCGGCGTTACTATGCTCATTGTGATCGCATTGGGATGATGGTTTGGCAGGATATGCCGAGCACTGGCGGAAGGCCTTTTTGGAGCAAACTTGCTCCACATCCGGTAGAGGAGGAGTGGCCTGCAGATCGCCATGAGCAGTTTGTCGAAGAATTGAAGTCGATGGTGGGAAGTCTTCGAAATCATCCATCAATTGTGATGTGGGTACCCTTTAACGAACGATGGGGCCAGCATGAGACCATTCGAGTTGGTCAGTTAATGGAAAATCTTGATGTTACCCGTCTGGTCAACATTGCCAGCGGTGGGAACTTCTTTCCTGTCGGCGATGTTGTTGATCGCCATAATTATCCTGAACCGATGTTTCCGTTCGAGGACCAACGATTCAATGACTACGTGAAGGTAGTGGGTGAGTTTGGTGGTCATGGCCTTGTCGTCCCCGGTCATCAATGGAATTCAGAGATGCGGAATTGGGGGTATGGAGATTTGCCGACTACCAAAGACGAATACAGGCAGCGATACCAACACTCGTTTGACGAACTCATGAAGCTCCGACGCCGAGGTGTGGCGGCAGGTGTGTATACGCAGACGACAGATGTTGAGGGTGAGGTCAACGGGTTGATGACCTATGATCGAGAAGTTCAGAAATTTACGGCAGACGAGTTGC
Source organism: Planctomycetaceae bacterium (assembly GCA_003509235.1). GTDB lineage: Bacteria > Planctomycetota > Planctomycetia > Pirellulales > UBA1268 > UBA1268. The sequence goes on along the minus strand of DONH01000295.1, from coordinate 1,643 downwards.
AGCATATACACAAACCAGCTCGTTTCTGAATACTGCGGACGATTTAAGGTTAGGCATTCACAGATTCATTACGTTGATTTCGTCCGATTGTGAGTGTTTTTTAGTTAAGATGTGGAAGGTAGATTTTATACTCGATTGAGTGAGACGAATGCCTTCTTTAATGTGCCGCCCTGCCCTTCTTTTGTTCCTAGGTGTCGTTGTTGGTTTTGTTGCTGAACCGTTGCCTGCCGCTGATGCTGTAGGAAACCAAGGCCCCGTAACTGCAGCGGACAAGCAACCGTTCAATGTGCTGTTCATTATCTCTGATGATTTGACGGCGAATGCACTATCCTGTTACGGGAACACTGTGTGTAAGACGCCCAATATTGATGCTTTGGCTGGACGCGGTACACGATTTACTCGTGCCTATTGCCAGGGGACTTACTGCGGTCCGAGTCGCGCTTCTTTTATGTCCGGTTACTATCCGCATGCTACTGGTGTGCTTGGCTATAAAAACCCGCGTCCACAAATCGGTGATCGTGCAATGTGGTCCGAGCATTTCAAAAACAACGGGTACTATGCCGCGAGGGTCAGTAAAATCTTTCACATGGGAGTACCTGGTGGCGTACTCAAGGATGGTGATGGACGTAATCACGATAGTGGAAATGGTGCAGACGATGCTCGATCATGGAACGAAAGATTTAATAGCTTGGGGCCGGAGTGGAAAGCTCCGGGTGACGGCGAGACGCTTGAAAGTAATCCGGATGGAAAACGACCCGTTGTTGGAGGAAATACATTCGTCGTGGTTGAGGCCGATGGTGATGATCTGGTTCATTCTGATGGCATGACATCAGCAAAAGCGGTTGAGTTGCTGGGTCAAAAACGTGACAAACCATTTTGGCTGGGGGTTGGTTTTGTGCGTCCTCATGTCCCATTTGTGGCACCTCGAAAGTATTACAAGTCGTTTCTTCCTTATTCTTCGATGACACTACCGCAAAAACGTTTGGGTGATTGGGATGATATTCCAAAAGCGGGTATTAACTACAAAACTAGCTTCAATATGAAGATGGACATTCGGCGTCAAAAGAAAGCTGTCGGCGGATACTATGCTTCGGTTGCTTTTATGGATGCCCAGGTCGGCAAAGTGCTTCGCAAACTTGACCATCAGGGGCTAAAGGACAACACCATTGTGATTTTCACCAGTGATCATGGATACCATCTGGGAGAACACGACTTCTGGGCGAAAGTGTCACTACGTGATGAGTCTGCTGGCGTGCCTTTAATTATTTCTGTGCCAGGTAAAAAACCGGCAGTTTGCGACAGTTTGGTGGAACTTCTGGATCTTTATCCTACTGTTTCGAAATTGTGTGGATTGCCGGTGCAGGAAAGGCTACAAGGCAAGGATATTTCAACCATGTTAGACAACCCTGACAGTGAAGTTCGGGATGCTGCGTTTAGCGTCGCTCCCATGCGAAAAGGATTTCTCTTGAGAGAAGATCGTTGGGCATTTATTCAGTATGGTGAAGATGCATCTCGCGGTATGGAATTGTTTGATATGGTGGTTGATCCCTTGCAGTTTAATAACCTCGCCGAGTCCAGTGAGCATCAAAACGTAGTGGACAGAATGCAAGCCAAGTTGGCTGCCAAGCTTGCTGAAGTGCGGA
>DONH01000431.1 GCA_003509235.1 Planctomycetaceae bacterium | reverse complement strand
GAAAACGGCATACGATATAGACGGGGTGAGCCACTGATCAATTCCGTCAATAAAAAACTAGGCTTTCCTCCACCAGCTTCCTGACTGTTATTCCGATATCTTCAACCGTAAATCTTCCCAAGAAGACTCCATACCAGCCATTCCTTCCCCAAACAACAACACACGTCCGGCCCAAGGCCGTCACTCATGTCAACAACAATTTTCCAAGATGGCCAACCAACTTTACCTGCGGCGGGTGTAGCAGGGGGCCGCTGTCCAGACGCGCTTCTTGCTCGATACGGTGATGTTCTTGATGGCGGTCGGCTTAATTGGACCCAATACCACAATCTTGGACGACGTCTTGGGTCTGGGGGGCAGGGCGTAGTCTTCTTGACCACTCGGAAAGGAACCGATGGGTTTACGCTGCCGGTTGCGCTCAAAGTTTTTTCTCCTGAGCGATATGATTCAGAAAAATCATACGGTGCAGCGATGGAGGAAATTGCGCGTGTCTCTGCACAAGTTGCCCAGATTCAACAAGACAATCTGCTCGATGTACAAAACTTTGTTGAGCAGCGCCAGATCAGAATTATGGAGATGGAATGGATTGATGGGTATGACCTTTCGCGACTCCTCGCCCCGGATCTTCTTGAGAAAACACGAGAACGCGTTTCGGCGTCTCGCTGGGAGTACTTGAATAATGTCATCGTAACTCCGGGGCCACGTCAGTCTCGTCTCAAACCTGGCGTGGCAATTGCAATCGTGCGCGAATGCCTGGCAGCCTTGGCGGCACTTCACCGAGTCAATATTCTTCATGGTGATGTGAAGAGTTCGAACATCATGGTGAAGCGCACTGGCAATGCGAAAATTATCGATATCGGTTCAGCCGTGGCTCTGGAAACTGCACCGTCTCGAAGGACGTGCACCCCCGCCTACGCGGCCCCAGAGGTATTAGAGGGACGTGAACATTCTCCGAGGTCAGATCTCGCGAGCCTCGGCTATGTACTCGTGGAAATGCTGAGCGGCCAACCTCCATTCTCAGGCCTGTCGTCATTCCAAGACCTACTTGAGGCGAAACGTTCTTTGGCTCACAGACTGCCCCAAATTCTTCCGAGTGAAGTGAGTTGTAACGAACTTCTTATGAATTTCTGTGGTGGCCTCGTTGCTGCAGATCCAAGCCAGCGATTTCCTAGTGCTGAAGATGCCGACTTGAAACAGGAAGGTGCAGCAAGTTTCCACCGCCAACTTATTGTTGGTGGCTTAGCCAGTGAATATGAAAATGAGATTCGTGCGTGGCTTCAGGACATGGCAGGCATTGTCTGATTCTTGGGCAATCTGGGAACACTTGCATTGGCTCTCATGGATGTCTACTCATCTGGTGGGAGTTCATGATACATCCTGCCGATTAATGTCATCGTGAGACGTGGCGAGAAACGCTTCAGCATCCAAAGTATCCAAGCTAGTCGACCGAGAACCACACAGTGCTGCCCCCGAAAAGTTGCAGCCAGGACATGCCGAGCTACTAACTCTGACGTCCACGCTGTTTTCGCCATACGACGATTTGCCTCTCGACGCTCCCTGCCTTGGGAGAAGTGCCACGAATTCAAAAGTCCGGACCGGAAAAAACCAGGGCACGCGACAGTAACGCTTGGCTGCCCTTGAGACTCTGCAGCAACCGCATCTGACAAGGCAATAATTCCTGCCTTACTCGCAGAATAGGCCGCCATGGATGGCGGCGACAAAAGCCCTGCAATCGAAGCAATATTTAACAGCCGTGCTGGCTGCTGTTGGCTGCGCATGCGCGGCAGAAATGTCTCACAACTAATGGCTGTTCCAAGAAGATTTGTTTCAAGTACTCGTTGCCACTGCTCAATTGGTAATTGTCCAACTTCACCTGTTGCACCGACACCAGCGGCATTCACAAGAAGATCAATAGTGGGCCATTGTTCTAGAAGTTGATCAGACAGTCGGCGCCAGGAGTCGACATCACGAATGTCAAACGGACTTGGCAGATACTTTCCACCACGAGAGAGAACATCATGTTCAAGATCTGACCAAGTCTGATCACGCGTGTCTTTCGAGTCGACAGTTGCAATCTCCCACCCGCGACTTGCCAACTCTTTGGTGATTGCCTTACCAAGGCCACTCACAGCACCCGTCACAATGGCTCGTCCAGCGTGGGGAATAGGCATTGTTATAGACCACACCGTAAGAACGTTGGGAACGCCCTCAGCGTTCAATCGACAAGCGAGGGTGACCGGACTCGAACCGGCGGCCTCCAGCGTGACAGGCTGGCGCTCTAACCAACTGAGCTACACCCCCCTCGAATTGCTCCAATCAAAAAAATTGTAGAAATTCAGGGCGAGAAACTCTCGCAAAGAAACAGAATATAACAGAAAAAGGATACCAGAAAGGGGTCTCAACCTTTTCCGACGAAAACCTACTCGGGAGTGACGAAAGAAAAGCCAGTCAACGAAAATCTCCGGTTTGGACCACAAAAGAAATGTGCACCGGTATGGCACCTGCGGCCGGGGGCATCATTCTTTGATTTTTTGGTGCGTAAGAAATATGATTCCCTCCTCCTTAGCCCCAAGCATGAGACCAGAAAGCTTACAAAAGCCCCGATCTATATCATTCCATGAAGACCACGGGCACGGTAAACTTGGCGATGGGCTCGACTACATACCCGCACAATTGTCTCTTGATTGGGGAAAGGAAGTTCCGTCCATGCCACTGTTCGAAATTGAAACCGAAGCACACATCATCATCTCATGGGCTGAAAATGAACATTCTGCATCTTCTGTCGTCGCTGCAGCGTATCCCCAAGAGAAAATTCTTCGCCTCACTCGTCGACCGCGAGACACATGGGTCATATCAAAATCTGCGTTGGGAATTGTGTCTGAAACCCAAGACGATCAGCCACTCCTGCCGAGCAGCACTGCCCGCGACTGCCTTGCTCGAGCATCTGGTGACAAGCTTCACGCCATTCGTCTCTACATGAACGAAACCGGAGACGACCTCGAGCGAGCCAGAAAAGTTATTGAATCAAATATGGTAATGGGTTGGTGACTACCGAACATCGAGAAATCTTCTCCTGCTCAGACCAAACCTAGTTCGGTATCTGCGGACTACCAAGCTGAGCCTCGAATGAGGCCGGAGAAATATCTTGATCAGGAGCCGGTTGCCCACTGACGCCATCGAGGCGATGCTCCGATTCTGGCGACTGAACAATAACTGGGCCTGCTGGCTGATAACTCGAAGTGCCGCCCGGCCTGTATCCAGGATCAGGACGGCGAGAAGTTGGAGGCACAGGCGGAGAATGCATCGGTGCCTCAAGAGACGGATGACCTTGCGGAGCAGTCAATGGTGACGCTTCAGGAGAATTCATCGAGGACTCACTCTGCTGAGCATTTGAGCGGGTTTCGGGGAATGGAACTGCTGGTGTCCCAACGGAAGAGGGAGGCATTTCTGAAAACCTGCTTCCCGAAGAAGGTTCACCAGAAGCGGTCTGCGAAAATGCAGGACTCACTGGAGAACCGACTGCCGGCGGACTACTAAATCGGCTCC
>DONH01000299.1:2251-5690 GCA_003509235.1 Planctomycetaceae bacterium | reverse complement strand
GATCTGCATCGACGAGGGAGGCTGCGACAGTAAACCCCCCGAGTCCTGAAGAAGACGCCATGCCATCGACTTCTATTTTTCCTCCAGCCACCTTCGCGGAAAGTCGTCGAGGTGTCATGCCGTCTGACACGGTCATGGCACCAAATCGCACTCCCGACTGATCCATAAGAATCGGCCCCCTCACCTGAGTAAGCTGAACGCCTTGCCAGATCGCACTATCTAAATCTATTTCTCCAACAGCCGACCATCGCTGTCCGTCAGTATTGCCTTGAAGACTTAAACCGCCATGGACATTATTCAGTGCCACACCTACGTCAAAGCATCCCTGCTCGACGTCAAGATGGCAATTCCAAGAAGCCGCACAACGACGCTTCGTCTGGTTGCCTAGCTGCTCAGCGCTTGTTGAGTACACATCGAGGCTCCCATCAATTGAAAGCAATCCACTCGATCCTACGGTTGATAATGCTTCCTGCAAACCGCTTGGCAGAGCACGCAACAACTCGTGGTCAGCCCGAAACCGGTCAGCTGACAGATGGGAAAGCGACACACGCCAACTTCCATCCGGCAAAAATCGACAGTGTCCTTCTGTAGAAACTGTTGTACGAGCATGAACACCCCGCCACCTCGAAAGCTTTAGAAGACCGTTATTCCAGCTCAACCTGCCTTGCAGCTGCTCTAAGCGATATGGAAACCAAGCCGGCTCGATCGACACGGTGTTTGCGTGTGGAGTTGCATCAAGGATAACTTCTGTCTTTTTTTGTCCAACTGTATGTTTTACGGTTGCAATAAAATCTGCTTTTCCTCGCGGCGCAAGGTCGTCCCAGAATCGACCGACACTGGCAGGAAGCGCGTCTCGCAGCTCTTGATCCAACACAACCTCACGACCAGATAATTCCAGCGTAAGCACGCCTTGCTCTCCTGCACTTCGATCGAGGTGGCCAGAACAATGAACGATTCCAGTATCATTTCGACCGGTTATTTCTGTAAGCGACCAATCTTCTTCGATCATCTGCACAGATCCTTGCACATTCGTCAGAGGATACGGAAATCTGACATCCTTGAGAGTGCAGTCCCTAAGCTTGATGTCGAGTGAATTCGAGTGTCCTTTGGAAAACTTTGGAGACCGATCTTGGCGAAAGACAAAGTCAAACGTTCCATCAGCATGAAGACGTTCTAAGATTTCTGCTCCTCGAGCGGGCATTGCTGTCAACAATCGTTCATCGATTGGCATATCTCTGCCGCGAACCTCAACATGCCCTACCGTACCAGCATCTATCAATTGAATCACGCCATTCACTTGAACAGGATTCCCACCAGCCTGACCCGTCAGGTGCATTGTGAGCTCTTTGTTCTCGAGGATCACGGTACCAACCGTTCTATCAAGCCGGTACGGAAATCGATAATGAGTCAAGGCAATATTGCGGCATCGCAGCGACACATTAGGTATTGTAAAGCCATTCTTCCTTTGAACTTCGGCGCGAACATCAACTTCACCCTCGGGGAGTATCTTTTGCCAATGACCTACCCATTCCGTCGGCAAAAATTGCTGCCATTGTCTACCCACTATGAGCCGCTCCGCTTCAAGCAGGCATTCGAAATCAGATTGCTCTGACCATCCGTCAACTTTTGCAGAACCTTGAAAATGTGACCCACCTGACTGGGCAACGATGGATTGTATTTCGAACCCACTCTGATTAGCCGTAAATGTCGCTGAGATATCAGCTAACGGAAAAGGCAAACAACGGTGCTCAAAACGTCCATTCGTCACATGACCGCGAACATTAAATATTGTTTCGGCAAGAGCGTCCATAGATCCAGCAGCAGACAACGAAAGTGAGAGTCGCATGCTTAGGCTATCGACTGCCTCCTTCCACCACGTATCTTCAAAGAATTGCACGGGGCTTAGAGAGAAAAGTCGTGGCTGAAAATCAAACCCTTGGAGAACAGCCTCTAACTCAAATCGCTTTGCAGAAAGAGACACTGCCCCGAAAACCGTAAGCTGCTCAACAGTCTGCCCATTAAGGCTCAGATGCATCTTTGACCATGTTTCCCCACGGCTATCTGCTGCCCCGGGTTCTAGCTCAAGCCGCCCTTGTTGAAATGTCTCCTGAAAAGATGTTTCAACATCTTCATAAAGTATTGTGGCCGCTTCAACAGAAACTGGAATAGCGACATTTGCACCTGAATCCCCAAGTAGTTTTTGAATATTCCATGTGCCGTCTTCAAAATGGACTGCATGTAATGTTGGCCGAACCACTCTGATAGATTCAATCTCTGGCTGACCCATTGCAAGATTTGCTAACGTGGCATCACATGCGAGATGCACTTCATCGACTCGGAAAATCTGCTGCCAATTCTCAGGCATGGTCCTGTCGATTAGCGACAGCCCATGAATTACTATCCCTTTTCCTTCGTTGAGGCTTGCTTGCTGCACATCAACCTGCAGGCTGGGAAACCGTTCAGCAAGCACGTCTTCAACGCGTGTACAAATCTCATCATTAACACGGCTTGTCCCAACAGCTACTGCCGCCACAACTCCCGCAAATGTAAGAGGGATTGCCCAACGGACAAGCGACCAAAGCAAGTCTGAGAGACTATTCACGCGCAACCCTAGAAAATTAAAAGCCTGCTTGATTAAACGAAGACAGGAGACGATAGAAGTGACGGCTCATGTCGGTCAAGACACCAATACGACCACAGATACAGCCCCTCTCCCGCAAACCACAACTGTTCACTAGACTTCGCAGGCCACCAAGGCACGGCAGGCCACCAAGGGCACAACAGCCCCAATACGGAAAACCATGCCTTTTAAGAGACAGTGCTTCGCTGGAACAAGACATTACGCATTGTGTCTCTGGCTACTGTGTCATTCAAAAGCAGCAAATCTGTTATTCATTTCCTTGAATTGAGAGACCATTACTCGTGAGACGAGCATGAATTCCACCAGGCAGATCGACTGCATTCGGAACAGTATTTTTTTTCAAGCTGTCACAAAAAATCATTTCTGTTAACTGCTTGAGATGTCGGCTGGAAAGGTTCTGCCGCGGCCAGCCTTTCCTTTTCCAAATTTCAATCAATGCCTCAGGCATGATATCCGGATCAGTTCCGACCCGTTTTTGATGAATGATTATTTCACCATCGGACTTTTGCTCGATACTCTTTTCAATCAGTGCCTCAATAATCCTTAAACGAGAAGATGTTTCGGCACTCACGTGTTCCCCAAATCTCACTAAAGCCTCTACGGCAGCCGGATAAGGCCCCGATTCAGCCTCTGCCAACATACGATGACGAAGAAAATTCCTTGTAAAATACATCTGATTGTTGGACTCGTCTTCTCGCCACTCCTGCCCAATGGACTCGAGGAATTCCCGTGGCTTCTGCCTCCTTATTTTCAACATCGGACGAACCAGACTTACTCCTTCGCAGAGTTCACGGGCTT
>DONH01000299.1:538-1954 GCA_003509235.1 Planctomycetaceae bacterium | reverse complement strand
CGCCTTCGCAGAGTTCACGGGCCCCTGCCATACCTACCACCCCCCCAAGACCAGTCCCACGTAACAGACGATGCAAAATTGTCTCTGCCTGATCATCACGGGTATGACCTACAGCGATGTGCCTTGCGCCAATCTCAAATGCCAGCTGAGTAAAAAAGTCATAGCGAAGTTGTCTTGCTACTGCCTCAGTACCAACACCCTGCTGTGCTCTTGGTGCTTCTTGAACGCAAACTTTTTTCCAATAGCAAGGAAAACCAAGCTGCTGGGCATGCTGAACAACAAACTCCCGATCACAACTGGCCTCCGGCCGGAGGTCATATTCAACATGGGCTACAACTACCGATGGACTCGCCTGCAGTTTTGAAAGCTCCGCCAGACTGAACAAGAGAGCCATGCTATCGGCACCACCAGATACGCCAATGATAACTGGCTGCTGCCAATCCCAGCTGGATGGTAACCCACAGGAAACATCGGTTGAAAATTCTGAAAGTCCGTTGTTAATGCTCATTGCTCAATACACATGATCCTACATACACGCCTTTGAGCCCCAATCCTTCAGTAAAATCTCTTAGCAAGGTCTCCTCTCCCCTCCAGTCTACCACGCCAGACAAAAAACACTGGCATTTGCTGCACCAAAACGGGGTGATTTATGTCCTCATGAACGAACTGCCGTTGAGATTAAACGACTTCTCTCGCTAGCCTCTGTTTCTCGCAGCAAAACTATGGTTCTATCACACCGAGGAAATGCAATGAACGTACTATCCGGACGTACCATCAATCAGTCTGTCTGGGTCTTCTTTCTAGGATGTGGAATCGTTCTAAACGCAGGTGGCTGCTCAACCGTGCTGACTGTTGCCTATCTATTCCACCCGGAAGATGTCGCAGCTGAATATAGCGGACTTCGCGGGAAGCATGTGGTGGTTGTGTGTAAACCAACTGTTGAACTCGAGTTTGCAGACGCCGGGACTGCTCGTGAGCTTGCCGAACGCATTGGTGCGAACATTCGTGAAAATGTTCGTGGTGCAAAAATCATTAGTCAGCAAGAAGTATCACGATGGCTTGATGAAAATGCTTGGGTCGATTATTCGACTCTTGGGAAATCTGTTGATGCCGATCTTGTTGTTGGAATCGACCTCGACCACTTCTCATTACATGAAGGATCAACACTATATCGTGGAAGAACAACTATTCACATGCAGGTCCATGATATCGAAGATGACCTCATTGTATTTGATAAGAGAATGGAAGATTTTACATTCCCAGCAGACAGCGCGATACCAACGGCTGACCAATCAGAGCAACAATTCCGTGGACTCTTTTTACGGATTTTAGCGAGCCGTCTCTCGCGATGCTTTCATGCCTATGAAAGCCGAGCTCATTTTGCTGAAGAAAATTTGATCTTTTGATCTATTAGGA
>DONH01000299.1:0-189 GCA_003509235.1 Planctomycetaceae bacterium | reverse complement strand
TGTGATTCATGACCGGGCTATTAATCTGACACAATCCACGTGCCTCCACCTATAAAAAATAGTTGACTCCACTTGCCAATTACTGAGTACAACAGGCCACAACACCACTTCATACTGTACACAAATAATCCGGCTTTATGACCCGAACGCGAACTAGCTAGATTCGCTTAAGATTACGCTTCGGCATCG
>DONH01000061.1 GCA_003509235.1 Planctomycetaceae bacterium | reverse complement strand
TTTGCTGTCGAAGTCATAGTCTGAACTTACAGCTTCCACCCACGTAGCTGGCCGACCTTCAGCGCGATCCAGTTCATTCTCCGCTGTGATTAATTCCCTATAAACTGCATTCCGCAGATGTGGCAGGTAGATGCCACCAAAAGCACCGTGCCAATACGCACAATTACATTGACCTCGATAGAGCGATGTAATGGCTTGTTCGTACGCAGACTTGTCATTGATTGATTCATCAGAGAGTCTGGCAAGCCGATTACTCACCACCATCATCCGGGCATACATCTCATTCGCTTCAGGGTATCGATGGCGAAAGTTTTTCCAAGATCCACCACGAACAAATGGAACAAGAAGTGATTGGGTTGGATCGCTTTTTGCATTTTGACGTGCTTTGACACACGCGATTTGTTGCTCAGGTTGAAGAGCCCATTCAGTCATCTCACGATAACTGCATTCTGGTAGCCAGATTGTTCCACCTGGTGGATTACTTCGAATCACATCAGACGGGAGTGCCATCGTGATCCAGTCTTGATTTGCTTCAAGAAGACCAAAGAACCGTTGTAACCAACCATCCTGAAAACAGGTTTTGTGCGTACCCGGCCAGACTCCAAATTTCTCTCCGTCATCACTGAAGACAGCCAAAGCACCCTGTTTGTGTGATGCAAGGAAACGCAGGTGTTCAATGGTGTCATCTGGCGATGCGAAAGGAATAACATATCGCAAATGTTCACTGCCCGGAAATACACCAATGGTGCGACCATCGGACTCAGTGATCCAATAACGGTCGAGCTCTTCATTAGTTAGTCCAGCAGCATTGAAGTGGAAGTCGTCGAGAACAGTCCACTCGACACCCGCCGTAGCGAGATCGGCTGTCATGCTCGAATCCCAGACTCTTTCGGCAACCCACATGCCTGTGACTGTGGTCTGGAGACGTTGCTCAAGCCAGTGGTTGTACCGACGAATCTGGCCGATTCGATCGCGGGAGGGCAACATGGCTAGTATCGGTTCAGAAAATCCACCACCAACAATTTCAACTTGTCTTGCTGCGGCTAAGGAAGCCAAGCGGTCGAGATATTCAGGATGGTTAATTTCGAGCCATTCAGCAAGTGGTCCACTTGTATGTAATGCAATCCGAATAGCCGGATGTCGCTGCAGTAAATCAAGAAAAGGGAGATAGCTTTTTTGATAGGCATCTTCTACAACATCATGAAAGTTCCCAACAGGCTGATGGTCATGGAGAACAAAAACAAAGCGAACAGCGGGGTGCATACGTAAAGCATTCCAGAGTCGAGGTGAATTTCACGATTTTCATGTTTTCTGGAATCCGCGCCAAACGCTATTCACAGATTTTATGAAGTACGTTGCCGTATTACCGTAAAGGTCATACCAGCTCTAGGGACTAGGGAAGTTGGCCGGTGTCAGGATCCTTGTCTGGATTGCTCTGGCTTTTTCCAAAAACCAGTTTCACGAAGCAAACCCGCCGCTTCATCAGGGGAAATTGTTGAGATGTGATATCCGGTGCCGAGTTCAAATCCGGCAATGGGCGCAATCCGTGGAAGAACCTCAAGGTGCCAATGCCAATGAGCAGCAGCTTTTTCAAGTAAAGGAGATGGGATAAACGGAAATTGATGAAGCCACCAATTGTAGCTCGCTTTGGGTATCAGTTGATTGAGTGATCCGACAAATTGTTGGGTAAAGTGTGCGACTTCTTCCATCTGATGGTGGGTATCAGTATGGAAAAAACAGGAAGGTTTGTTACGGATAAGCCACACCTCAAAAGGCTGGCGGGGTGCTGATGGAACGATCGCCACGAAACTCTTATACGTGTGAACAATACGGTTCTCACTCTCTGCATCAGACAAAATGTTTTCGAATAGGTTTGGTTGACGAATGATCTGCTGACACTTTGTTGAGATTGTTGGTGGCGTGCGGTCAATCGCAATCAGTTGGCTATGGACATGTGCCAGGGAAGCTCCTGCCTGAATGCCACCGTTTTTGAAAAGGGTTGCCCATACGATTTCAGGATTGGTAGCGAGTTGTTTCATTCGTTGCTGGCAGAGTTTCCAGACGCCAACCCAATCATCAAAAGGGACTTTAAGAACTGACTCGATGTGGTGGGGCGACTCGATGACCACTTCGTGTACACCAGAGGCATGCTCGAATTTTGTCTTCGATGTATCGGCATTATCACTGCCCTGCGTAGACGGATTCATCTCAACAACAGGATAGGCATTGGGAATAATCCTTGATTTCCAATTCTGAGAGTCGATCGTTGGCCACTGTTGAACTGGATCAGGAGTGAGATGCGAATTATTTTTACAGAACGGACAGTCTGCCTGCAGGCAATTCAAAAGGGTATTTGGTCGGTTAGCACGTCGTGGTGCGAGAAAAATATTCCGGTCTGCTAGAGGGTCATAGTGAATGGTGGGCTCTCTCGAATGATCGAATGAAAAGGACATGCGTGAACCACTCGAATGACTTGGAAAGGGGAAAACGACCCTCTTATTGAACGCTACAAGCGTCGCCCGTACACTCAGAGCCTATAACAAGTTGGGATGCAAAGTGTGATTCATCAGAGTGCATTTCGGCAAAACCGTATACACAGATTTCTAGACATTCGGAGAGAACACCATGCTTACAGTTGGCGACGAGTTTCCCCAGTTTTCTGTCCAAGCCTGTACCGGTACGGAGAAGGAAGACATCAAGTTGCTCACATCGGCTGACTATTCAGGGAAGTGGACGGTGTTCTTTTTTTACCCAAAAGATTTTACGTTTGTTTGTCCTACGGAATTAGCCGAATTCAACAAACAACTCAAATCATTTTCAGATCGTGATACGAGTGTCGTGGGTGGCAGCACCGATAACGAATGGTGTCATATGATGTGGCGACGATCCCATGAAGATCTAAAAGATCTTGCATACCCACTGATTGCAGCCCAAAAGCTGGGTGCTGAACTCGGTATACTCGAGCAAGCAGAGGGATACTGTCAGCGGGCGACATTTATTGTTGATCCCAACGGCGTGATTCAATGGGTTGATGTGAATCAAGGGCGCGTTGGCCGAAATGTCGCTGAAGTCATACGCGTACTTGATGCTCTTCAAAGTGATGAACTGTGTCCGTGCAATTGGAAGAAGGGCGATCCATACGTAAAGGTCGGCTGATTTTTTCGTGGACGGGATTAGGTCGTTGTGCTGGCGAGACTTTCTATGCGTAGTCGACTCCGTTCTCATTCTTGGAAAAATAAGTTTGGTTATGCACTGCGAGGCCTTCAACGAGCTTTTCGCACACAACATAGTTTTGCAATCCACACATTCATTGCATGTGTCGCTGTTGTTGCTGCCACTGTGTTTAGTGTGACAATAATCGAATGGGGACTCGTTGTTGCTGCCATTGGGATGGTGCTGGTTGCAGAAACATTCAACACAGCAATCGAGTCATTGGCACGTGCCGTAGATACACAGTTTCATCCACGGTTACGTGATGCACTGGATATTGCCAGTGCGGCGGTTCTCCTGGCGTCAGGAACTGCGGTTATGATTGGGCTATGTGTCTTTGTGCCGGCACTCTACAGATTGTTTTGTAGCGTCTTGTAGAACACTTTACTTTCGAATGTCGTAGCAGAACATATTGTCTCCGTCGCGGACGTAAAGCATGCCATCGACAATAACAGGGTGTGCCCAGCAGGGGTTGTCACCACTGTCAGGGATTTGAAAATACGACACCTCTTCAAAAGCAGCCGGATCTGCTTTTACTAAAGCAAGAACACCATTTTCCCACTGCACATACAAGTGTCCATCAGCTGGAACAATAGCTGCTGAGC
>DONH01000081.1:4124-4417 GCA_003509235.1 Planctomycetaceae bacterium | reverse complement strand
CCACGCTCAAATGCAATGTCGCTTCGTTCATATTGAACCGTAACAAGTTGCCGCAGAAGATCATCTCGAGACATCGGGACGCCTGTCGCAATGCGAATAACCATTGCACGGTAGTCTTCTGGTGAGCCGAGGCCATAAATGCAGGAGACACTTGCAACGACAATGACGTCCTGACGACTGACAAGTGCGCTTGTTGCTGCAAGCCGAAGACGATCAATTTCCTTGTTAATGGCGGCATCTTTTTCAATGTATATATCACGCTGTGGGATATATGCCTCAGGCTGATAATAGTC
>DONH01000081.1:0-3816 GCA_003509235.1 Planctomycetaceae bacterium | reverse complement strand
CTCAGGCTGATAATAGTCGTAGTAACTTACAAAGTAATGAACGGCATTATGTGGAAAGAAATCACGGAACTCACCGTACAGTTGAGCTGCGAGAGTTTTGTTATGTGAAAGTACAAGAGTAGGCCTCCCAGTCTGAGCGATGACGTTTGCCATCGTAAAGGTTTTGCCAGAGCCCGTTGCTCCCATGAGGACCTGCGATGCAGCACCATCTTTGACGCCATCAACAAGTGAACGAATCGCTTCCGGTTGATCACCTGCAGGCGGAAACGGAGTTACAAGTTCAAAAATGTTTCCGTCAGTCGTAGCAGATTTACGGCGAAGCATGAATTACTTTTCTGTAGGGTGTTCCGGGATTGTACGAATAAATGGCCGCATATCCTGGAGAGTAATTTCGCCAATCCCAGGCACGTGGGTAATGTCATCAACACTTTTGAAGGGCCCTCGGTTCTCTCGTGTCTCAATGATACGCGATGCCATCGCCGGGCCAATCCCAGGGAGGAGTGACAGCTCACTCGAAGGAGCACTGTTAATATCAAGGTTGAAGTGTATCGTTCGTTCGGGAGGATAAAAAAAGTCGACAAGTCCGTGTCGCGAGAACGTCAACCACAAGCTCAAAGTAGCCAATCCAGTCATCGTCAGGGCGATAATCGCGCGCTGTTGTTGGGGAGAAGGTGGAGGGTCATAGGTCTGCTGTCTATGAATGAAGGAAGACGAAGGTGTATCAGAAGACGATTTCATAGGAACTTTCGGCCGGGCTATCGATCCTAAGCGGCGTGGCAGGATCAGCATTTCCTCGCGTGCCCTACCTTTTCATTATGATATGTCTTTGGTGCCAAATTCTCTAGGAACTAGTTTTATGGTTTTACACACTGCCAATCCGCCGGCGGGTTCTCGTGACCACGTACAGCTTGTATGGAATGAATATTTGGCCGCAGAAGTAAGACACTCTGCGCACAAATGGTTCCGGGAAGATTGTGGGCTTGAAGTTGATTGGACAAGTGCAGCGTTGGTGGATGAAACCATCGAGCGCAGTCTGGCTGTTACGGCGAGAACAGACGGCGTGATTGCTGGGCTCCGGGTAATCGAGGTTGTTGTGGACGAATTTCAGGAAAATCTGGTGTGGTCGTCGGTGGTTGATGATGGAGATTGTGTTGATGCAGGTACTGTAATCGGCCACCTAAGTGGTTCCGTGCGTTCAATACTTCAGATTGAGCGAGTCATTCTAAATGTACTTGGAAGGTTGTCAGGCGTTGCAACCACGACGCGTGATTTGGTTGAGGCAATTCAGGATACACCGTGTCGGATTTACGATACTCGGAAGACAGTCCCTGGTTGGCGATTATTGGATAAGTATGCAGTCTGTTGTGGTGGAGGATTTAATCATCGTATAGGTCTCTACGATGCGATTCTTATTAAAGATAATCATCTTGCGGCAATCCATGAAAGCGGTCTATCTCCAGCAGATGCTGTCCGCAAATCACGTGAGTTCATCTTCAAGACATTTCCAGCGAGCAGGGCAAATCAGATGGTCGTCGAGATAGAAGTTGATTCGCTCAATCAGTTGGCAGATGTTTTGCCGTCAGAACCTGATATCGTTCTGCTTGATAACATGACTGTCGAGGAGCTTCGTCAGGCTGTCGCACTTCGAGGAAGAAATTCCCCAGGGGTGATCCTCGAGGCCTCTGGGGGAATAATGCTTGAGAACATTTCCAATGTCGCCAAAAGCGGGGTCGATCGAATCAGTACCGGTGCTCCGACACACACATCATCCTGGATTGATATCGGACTTGATTGGGACGGTGTGTCTTTTTGAGTAGAAAAAATAGCAGTTGCAAAAAATAGGAGTTTTCAAGCGGAGGTGCCGGTCTATCGATTCTGTCGACCGCAGAGCGATTAGACGCCCAGCAGTCGATTTCTCTTCATCCGACGCTCTGCCCTTAGGCGAGCCCGTCGCTTTGTTTCACTCGGTTTCTCAAAAAATTCTCGTCGTCGCATCTCTTTCTTGATACCACTTCTTTCAACGAGTTTGCGGAAGCGGCGAACAGCTTCTTGAATACTTTCGCGATCACGAACCGTCAGCTTAACCATGGAATCCTTTGACTTTGTTGAACGACAAACGAATTAAAAAATTTATTGACTGCCCTTAACGGTTATCTACAGAGAGCACTCATCACTTCAAGCTCTTAAAGATACCCTAAGTTCCTATGGCTCGTCTATGCCGATACGGAGAAACAGCATTCTTTTCGCATTCAAACGGCCAAACTTTGAAAATTTTTTCACAGCCTCGGTGAAAGAATGGCGGGTTAGAATTTGCTTAGTGGAGAAGTTAGATGGACAAGTGCATCTGATGATGGTGTGGAACGATACCAAAACAAATCGGCAACTTCTCGGTGCAGAGCTTGGCTTTGTGTTGTTTAAAAAAACGCACCAAGGGGACGACGATGGGTGGCACGAAGCCCACTTGTACTGCTCCTCCTGTCTCCGCTTCCGCTCGTGTTGCCCCTTTTATCCCCATCAGTGCAATCGGCTGTTGGGCTCTCCCAGCAGGCAGTCCGTTTTTTTGCCCTCGCATCCCTTTTACAGTTCCTGATTCTTGTCGTGTTTGTTTCAGCGTGGGAACGTATTCGAGATCCAGTGCCCAAAATTTTCCTCGACGTTCTCATGGTTCTATTGGTTGGGGTTGCTCTTGTCACATCACTTTGGGAGGCGGGCGTTGCTGCAGGGGAGCTCTTTACTGGCTCAGCTGTTTTGACAGCAGTCCTTGGATTTGCGTTTCGAGATACTCTCGGCAATGTTGCTGCCTGGCTGGCCATCCATGCAGAGCATGTTGGAAAAGTTGTTGAGATTAACTGGAGGGCTACAGAAGTGATCACTTTGGATTTCGCTTAGGTGGTGATCCTGAATAGCCAGTGTCCGCAAGTATCTATACGAAATTTTACCAAACCAGATACATGGTCTCGACGAAATACTTTTACTATAGCACCATACGAGGTGCCGCTACAGAAAGTGCAGTCGATCATGCTCGGTGCTGTTCGGGGTAGTTTTGGCGTTCTTGATCCTCCGGCTCCCTCTGTCGTTACAAACGACTGCACCGATCGTGGTATTGAATATTGGATTAGAATTTTCATAACTGAGTTTGGACAACGAGAC
Source organism: Planctomycetaceae bacterium (assembly GCA_003509235.1). Lineage (GTDB taxonomy): Bacteria > Planctomycetota > Planctomycetia > Pirellulales > UBA1268 > UBA1268. The sequence goes on along the minus strand of DONH01000081.1, from coordinate 666 downwards.
CGGGTCGATGGTATGGCACGAGATCGTATTTTTTACGCGCTTGCAAGGAACGGTATTCGCATTCCTGTTTCCGCTCATCATGTACGACTAACTCAACTTCCGGCCATCGTTGAAGCTCCCCAGACAACCATGGTTGCAGAGCGAGCACGTCGGCTTGGGGCTGCTGAGTTTTGGGAATGCTTTCGCGAGAACAACTAGAGAAACTTGCGAGCGAGCAGGACAAACAGACCTATGCCGAAGGTGAACAGATTATTTACCAAGGTGAGCCTGGTACGAGTATGTTCATTATTACTGTTGGGGAGGTAACCGTCAGTGTCAAAGCACCAGAGAAGGAGCGTTTGCAGCTTCGTAGACTACAAGTAGGCGGATACTTTGGTGAAATGTCGCTGATGACAGGAGAACCACGTTCGGCCACAGTCACAGCAATCGTAGAGACACGGGTTTTCGAAGTCACGCAAACGTCATTCCGAGAAATACTTGAGCAGCAGCCTAGCCTTCTTGGGAAATTAGGTGAAACTATTCATACAAGATTAATTGAGCGTGAGGAAGTATTTGAAGGTACAAAGAGCCAGCGCCTTATAGAGACACCTTCGGATATATTGACAAGTACCAAAGATTTTTTTGGACTTTGATGCAGTGTAGTTGGCATCTTAAAGAATTACCTAG
>DONH01000419.1 GCA_003509235.1 Planctomycetaceae bacterium | reverse complement strand
CCGTCACTGCCCTCATGGCCGCCCGACGTCACTCATGCTGTCGAAGCGAGAACTCGATAAACAATTTCGACGGACATAGAAAGACAAAGAGTGAGTTGTTGTGAAGAGCGGGAAATATCTTTTCCATACATCGAAAAACGCATTTTTCTTAAACCAGGTAAAAGTTGAATTTGTATGATTTGTGTCAGCCTAGCTAGGGGTCGTCATCGATATCTTCTGACTGAATTACGACATCTTGGGCAGCAGGGTGTAGATCTTGTGGAATTGCGGTTGGATTGTATTCAGCGAAAGGTGCAAGTGAAACGCCTTTTGGCCGACCGCCCTTGTCCTGTGATTGCAACATGCCGCCGCAAGCAGGACGGAGGTCACTGGGAGGGGACAGAAGAAGAGCGATTGACAGTACTTCGAACAGCGATCGCAGAGGGTGTTGACTACGTCGATCTTGAAGACGATATCGCAAAAACAATACCCCGTTTCGGTTCAACGCGCCGCATTATCAGTTTTCATGACTTCAAGAGAACTCCTGACGATCTTAAGGGTCTACATAGCTATTTAGCTGACTTGGATGCGGATATTGTCAAAATTGCAACGCTCGCCAGCCATCCAAACGATAATCTACGAATGCTCCAACTGGTACGTTCAAGTGCTACTCCTACGGTTGGGCTTTGTATGGGTGAAATTGGGACACCAAGCCGAGTACTCGCTGGTCAATTTGGGGCAACATTTACATTTGCGCCGTTCAATCCCGAGAAAATTCTTGCACCAGGACAGATTCCGTGGAGGCAACTCTGTGAAATGTATCGATATGACGCAATTACGCCTTCAACGAAAGTTTACGGTGTCATTGCAGATCCGGTCGGCCACAGCCTCAGCCCGGTGGTTCACAATGCTGCCTGTGCAGCTGCTGGTATTGATGCGGTATATCTGCCTTTCCTCGTTCCAAAAGGTCATCTTGGAGACTTATTAAAGAAGGCAAAGCATTGGCCACTTGCCGGTTTGAGTGTGACCATTCCCCATAAAGAAAATGTAGTAGGGTTTGCATCCTCACAGGGTGACTTGGTGGAGGAGATTGGCGCTGCAAATACCATTTCTTTTGATGGTGAGACTGGGGCAATGAGAGTATTCAATACGGATGTTACCGCGGCTGTTGCAGCGATCCAAGAGTCTCTTGAAGCACAGGATGTGGGTTTCGGTGGACGTCTTGGACTGAAAACGGCACTCATTCTCGGAGCAGGTGGTGCTGCTCGAGCAATTGCCTTCGGATTGAGAAAACAGGGTGTTGAAGTGACGATCTCCTCTCGCACAGTAGGACGGGCTCACACACTGGCGGAATTAGTGAACGGTAAGGTTGTCGAGTGGCCAGGACGGCATCGCCTGCCCTATGACTGTGTTGTGAATGCAACACCAATTGGAATGCATCCAAAGGTAAATGAAACACCATTTGCTGCGAAGCATATGCGGCCTTACATGGTAGTTTTTGATACTGTGTACAACCCAGAAAACACATTGCTAGTCAAAGAGGCACAAGACGTAGGGTGTAAGGTGGTAACAGGGGTAGAGATGTTCGTTCGTCAGGCTGCTGAGCAATTCAAAATATGGCACGGTAAAGAGCCGCCAGACGGTGTGATGCGATTGGCGCTAAAGCAAGCAACGTCGTCTGTAAGGATTATTGAATAAAACGATAGGATTTATGCCAAGAGGAGACGTTCGTGGTTCGTCTAATACTTGTGGGTTACCGAGCTTCTGGAAAGACAACTATCGCTCAGGCTTTATCAAATCATTTTGACTGCCCTGCTATCGATGCGGATGAAGTGTTTGAGCAGAAGCATTCATGTTCAGTTGGGGATTTTATTCAAAATCAAGGTGAGTCGTCGTTTCGAGACGCAGAGACGGTTGTGCTACAAGAGATCCTTAGGATTTCAGATGGTGTGTTATCGACGGGTGGTGGAATTGTTTTGCGAGAAGAAAATCGCAGAATAATGGAAGATTCTGGACTACCCATAGTATGGCTGGTGGCTCCCGCGGATGAAATTCGACGGCGACTTGCAGCGGATGCAACAACAGCGAGCCGTCGTCCAGCGCTTGAAGGAAGAGATGTTTATTCTGAAGTTGATCAGGCACTGATCGACCGAGAGCCGTATTACACTGACGTGGCTCATTTTTGTATCAATACTGACGGAATATCAGCCTCAGCCATTGTCGGGGAAATAGTCGAATGGCTGGCCTCGTGGAAAAGTTGCGAGGCACGGCCTGGTGACACATCTGCAGGAGCTAATTCATGAATAGTGGCAATATTCTTGTCGCTCTTGTGTCTGCAGGACTAGTCGGAGCTCTGGCAGGCTTTGCACTGCATCATTTTGTAACTTGGTTACTTGATGAGATTGAGTTTGCCGAAGGCACGCAAGACAGTCAGATCCAAAGTCTTGGAAAGTCTGCACCTAGGTATCGCAGTGTAACCGTTGTGGCTGGTTGTCTCGTGGTTGCGGGAATCGTGTGTTGGGAAGTGATCTGCGAGGGGCTTTTGCCACACAATGTGGTCCATACGACTGAAAATCCCCAATCTCTTTTCATACGGGCGTGGGGCCACTCAATTTTTTTCTGGTTCCTTGCCGCTGCTGCCTGGGTCGATATTCGTTATCGAGTTATACCCGATGTCATCACAACGCCCGGTGTTGTGTGCGGTCTCATTGCCTTGGCAATTTTCCCTGAAATTCTTCTCCCGGTTCCGGTTATTACTGAGCGATCTTTCGCGGCCGCCACTCTGACCGAAGATTTTCTGGTTGCCTGGGGACCGCTCAATATGTCGAAAGCTATTGATTCATCGGTACAACACCTAGCCACTACTATTGCTCTGTTTGTGTTGTGGTGGGCTATATGCACAGCTCGTTGGACTTCAAAAAATAAAGAAGTTTCAAAAGATCTTGTACAAAAAATGAGCCAATGGTTCAGTGAGCCTCGTAATCTTTTTTTGGTGCTTGGTATCGCCGTTCTTTCAATTGTGAATTGGTTGGGTGGAATGCGTTTGGCAGCACTCGAGAGTGGTATGATCGGGCTAGCTGTTTCGGCAGGTATTGTGTGGTTTACTCGCGCTGGAGCGTCACTTGCTCTCGGTCGTGAA
>DONH01000418.1 GCA_003509235.1 Planctomycetaceae bacterium | reverse complement strand
CAACAACTCACTCTTTGTCTTTCTATGTCCGTCGAAATTGTTTATCGAGTTCTCGCTTCGACAGCATGAGTGACGTCGGGCGGCCATGAGGGCAGTGACGGGTCCCAGGATATCGAAGCCGATCTGCAACAAGTGTATCGACTTCTGCCTGAGAAAGGGGATCTCCGGCTTTAATAGCGGCACGACAAGAAAGACTATGAAGCACCTCATCGACCACAGCCCGATGATCACCGCCATCCGCATCTAAAGCAGCCAGACGGTCAATTACCTCTCGGATGATGTCTGAAGCTGATGTTCTCCCCACTAAAGCGGGCTTCCCTCGGACAACCACCGTAGTTCCCCCAAACGACTCGACCTTCACTCCAGCCTCTGAAAGTACATCAAGATGACTTGTAACTGCTTCAAATTCTGCAGACGAAAGCTCAACTTGCTCCGGAATGAGTAATGGCTGTACCTCAACTACACCATTCGACATCCGTTCACGAAGTTGTTCATAAAGCACTCTTTCGTGTAGAGCGTGCTGATCGATGACCTCTATGCCCTCCTTGGTTTCCACCACAAGGTACCGCTGATGTAGCTGAAATGCGCGCTCCTCGGGAATACCACCACCATCAGTACCCGGCAAGTTCTTCTCCTGCTTGATCGAACTGACATTTTCTTCATCAAAAAGTTTTGGCCCTGATGAAGCAAAAGTGTGTTCTGGTTTATCCGGATCATGCAGTGTGACGTCCTGAAAACTATTCCTATCACTATCGTCACTTCCAGCTGCCAACTGCTGTCGTTTCCAAATAGCCTCCGCTGCAGCTAGCCCTGGTGCAGCTGATGAACTGCTACTTGGTGGATCGAAGGCCGTTGGGGTGATGATCCCACCCAGAGCACTTCGCACGGCAAGTAGAACGAGCCTGTGCAGGCGCCCAGGATCACGAAAACGCACTTCTGTTTTTGCTGGATGTACATTCACATCAACATGCGTAAGAGGAACATGCAGTTGCAGAAAAACAATCGGTTGTCGCCCCGAAAGGAGACGTCCGCGATAACCCTCCTGGACTGCATGCAGAATCGAACGATCACGGAAAGGCCGACCACCAATGAAGAAGTGCTGGAACCGTCCACTCGCCATATCGTCTTCAGGTCGCCCAATCAGAGCTTCTACTGAAATATCATCGTCAACTTCTTTTGCATGAAGTAGCCGATTAGCAAGCTGGGCTCCATAAAGATCAGCGATCCTCTGCCGCCAGTCATCAACCGCTGGCAACTCATGCACTCGCCTGCGATTGTGTGTAAGTGAGAATGCAATCTCAGGATGAGCAAGAGCTGTTTTCACAAAAGCCTCTGATGCGTGAGACCACTCTGTAGCCGGTGTCTTGAGAAACGCTCGCCTCGCTGGAATCTTCGAAAACAGCTGGTGCACCTCGACTGATGTCCCAGGCCTGCAGCCCTCTGGCATGACTCCTCGGTTCAGGCCACCATCGACCTCAAGACGACTACCGGTTCCTGACGCAGTTCTTGTCCGTATCAAGACACGAGACACCTCAGCAATTGATGCCAGCGCTTCACCGCGAAAGCCAAGTGTTTTGATATCCTCAAGATCATCTGCATGATGAAGTTTACTGGTCGCGTGCGGTGAAACAGCGAGAGGTAAATCCTCGGCTTCGATTCCACAGCCATCATCAACAATTCGTATTAAGGCAATCCCACCTTGCTCGAGTTCTGCATCTACCCGAGTAGGGCCAGAATCGAGTGCATTCTCAAGAAGCTCTTTCACAACACTTGCTGGTCGTTCTACCACCTCACCAGCTGCAATTCGATTAATCACAGAGGCAGGCAATGCCTGAATCTTCCCCATTCTTTTTTCCTGCTCACTTCTTCAGATTGTCAGCCAAAATTAAGTTTCTAAGTGAATACGAAATGGACTGTACATGTACTCCAAAAACTCTCTAGTGAAGTTTGTATTCTTTTATTTTGCGATAAAGTGTTCGTTCGCCAATACCGAGCATTTCTGCGGTCTGCTCCCGGTTTCCCCCAGCCAACTTGAGCGTCTCTGCAATAAATATCTTTTCAATTTCATCAAGTGGCCGACCAACAAGAGATGTAATACCAACATTCTCCTCAACATTGTCTGGCACGACCGCCTGCACATGCCCAGCATCTGGATCCAATTCAGCTGGTAGATCATCAACATCGAGCGTCTCATCACAATCAACAACCACCATACTTTCAATGACATTACGAAGCTGACGCACATTCCCAGGCCATGAAAATGCCAAGAGCTTCACTCTCGCAGCACGTGACATACCTTTGATGGGCTTTTGATGTCTTTTTGCAAATTGCTTCATGAAATGCTCAATAAGAAGCGGTATATCCGCGGATCTTTCCTGCAGATTTGGGATCAATATCGTCACGACTTTCAGCCGATGATAGAGGTCACTACGAAAACTACCATCTTCAACTGCATCCTCAAGATTACGATTTGTTGCAGAAAGAATTCGAACATTCACTCGAACAGGCTGATTCGAACCTACCCTTGTAATCTCTCCCGACTCGAGGACTCGAAGCAGTTTGATCTGTGTCGCCAACGGCATGTCACCAACCTCATCAAGGAATAGCGTCCCACCGTCAGCGTATTCAAACTTCCCAACCCTGTCTGAAGACGCGTCAGTAAACGCACCTTTGATATGGCCGAAAAGCTCACTTTCAAGAATATTCTCACTTAGCGCAGCGCAGTTCAGTGCAACAAAAGGCTTTTTCTTTCGCGGGCTGTTTTGATGAATTGCCTGCGCAACTAGTTCCTTTCCGGTGCCGGTCGCGCCTTGAATTAGGACAGTTGCATCCGTTGGTGCAATCCGTTTCAATCGCTCGATCACGCCTCGCATCTGAGTACTTGACCCCACGACCCCTTCAAAACCAAATCGTTCATCAAGCCGCTGATTCAATTCGAGATTCTTAAGCCGCAGCCGAACTCCAGCAGACGCCTTCTCAACAGCCACTCTTAACTGAGCAAGCTCAAGAGGCTTCTGCAGGTACGTGAAAGCCCCTTGTTGCATCGCCTCAACTGCTGATGGCACTGTTCCATGCCCTGTCACAACAATAACTTCCGTCTCGGCAGATGACGTCTTCGCCACTTTAAGAATTTCCAAACCACCAATGTCATTCATCATAAGATCAGTAACAACAACATCGAACGATTCCTCGCGAATCTGCTGGGCACCTTCATTACCACCACCAGCTACAATCACCTTATAGCCAAGTCGCTCAAGCCCTTCGCCCATTGTCCGTGTATGCACAATATCATTGTCCACCACCAGAACACGTACGGATCTGGAAATTCCGTCAACACTTTTTGGAGAAGAGCTAGTTTCTATCGGGCTTGTCGGCATCACGCACCAAAGATTAATTTAAGGATGTAAAAATAATTCAGGACTTATCGTCAGTCGATTCTGTTGGCAAACGCGGGGGCGCCGGCAGCCATATTGCCAACTTGGTCCCGCGACCTGGAGCACTTTCTATGTCAATTGAGCCGGCATGGGCCTCAATAATTTTTCGTGCAGTGGGAAGTCCAAGACCTGAGCCGCCTTGTTTTGTTGAATAGAATGCTTCAAACACTCGAGCCAGTGTCTCAGGACTCATACCAGGGCCAGTGTCGATCAATTCAATCAAAACACCGAGACCAGCAGCACGCGTCCTGACCACTAACTGCCCGCCTTCTTGCATTGCCTGAGTCGCGTTGATCAAGAGATTGAGTATCGCCGACCGAAACGTTTCACGATCAATACGGACTGCGGGCAATTCTGGATCCAAATATCGCACAAGCTCAACACCAGCGTCATCAGTTCGTGGTTGAAAGAAATCCAACAACTGCTCAAGCTCGACATTGAGATTGCCTGGCTCCGGATCAATACCCTCCTGTCGAGAAAAATCAAGAAAGTCATCAAGAAGCTTCTGCAGACGATCACATTCCTGACGAACCAGATCGATCTTCGCCTTGGCTCTTCGGGCAGTTTGATTGGCTGTTGAATCCTCACCAAGTGAGCCAACATCTTCACCAAGCAATTCCATATTTAATCGAATGCTCGACAACGGATTTCGGATTTCATGAGCGAGTTCGCTGACAAGCTTAACCAACTCAGCGTACGTACCACCATCACTTGGAAGTTCATCATTGAGCAATGCTGATTGTCCCATAATCACAGCGCCCGAAACATGCAGGACTCTTCGGAATGCAACCTCACCCGCAAGGCTATCCTCGCGATAGCCCTGCGGAAAGGAACAACATAGACCTATTCAGTTGCTGGCTCCGCCTCAGCGGCAGCTTCTTCCATGGCCGCTCGACGGCTTAATTTCACGCGATCCTGCTCGTCAACGGCAATAACTTTAACTCGCATTGTGTCACCAACACGACAAACATCACCAACGTTCCCAACGTACTCATTTGAAAGTTCGCTGATATGGCACAGACCATCTTTTCCTGGAACAAGCTCTATGAATGCACCAAAATCTTTGACGCTGGTTACGCGACCCTCATAGATTCGACCAATCTGGATCGAAGCCGTAAGTGCCTCGATTTTTGCCAAAGCAGATGTTGCACTTTCCGCATCATGACTTGCAACAGTAACTGTGCCGTCATCATCAACTTCGACATTCGCACCGGTCGTTTCCTGAATGGAGCGAATTGTCTTTCCTCCAGGACCAATAAGCAGGCCAATCTTTTCAGGGTCAATGTGCGTACGCAACAAACGTGGCGCCCATCCAGAAATCTCATCGCGAGGCCTGCGAAC
>DONH01000427.1:4017-4708 GCA_003509235.1 Planctomycetaceae bacterium | reverse complement strand
CAATTTTGCATGTTCATCTTCAACAGGCAGAGGGCTTCGAAGTCAGGCAAGGGGTCATGGCATGCCAGACCCCGGGTTCAGACGTCCAGTATCTTCAAGTTGGGGAAAGCATAGTCTTTGAAAAGTCAGTGCCGCATAGATTTTGGAATAGTGGTGACGAGGAACTGATACTTATTTCTTGGGCGAAACCTGCAGGGAATTTGCAGCGTTACATGACAATTCTATTTTTATCGACATCCAAGCGGAGTTCAAACACTCCAGGATTGTTCGATGCCGCGTATCTTACGATGCAATACCGAAAAGAGTTTGATGTCCTAGAAGTTCCTCGTGCCATGAAGCAGTGTGTGTTCCCTGTGGTCTATTGGATTGGTCAAATACTTGGCTTGTATAAAAAATACAAAGCTGATCACTGAGGCAAGTGATTGCAAGACACACGACGCACAAAAATCTAAAGTAGGCGAATGAAGGATGGCCTTATATTGAGATCATGAAGAGTGCACGGCGTGTTGGATCAGAAAAATAAATTGTATATCTCCGCTGATTCGCCCAGGATTCTGTATAGTACCCGAGATAATCAGTGGGACTGAGTACGTTGATATAGCTTAGCTATTTAGGAATAATCAAACATGGTAAAACGATTAGTTTTCTGCTGTCTGTTAACAGCCGGTTGCTCAGAGGTTTTTTCACAGGA
>DONH01000427.1:0-3609 GCA_003509235.1 Planctomycetaceae bacterium | reverse complement strand
GGAATTAATGACAGAAATGTGCAGAACACTGGGGTCGATTGTGCATACATAAAAGAGAACATCTCGTTTCGTGATGGTTTTCTTGTCTTTACTCAGAGAAGAGAACGTCCCCCTATTCTTGGTAAAACATGGACCTCTGAAAAAACATTTAATTACTCTTCCGGAGGCATTCACACGCATGGCGAATTTGCCCTAAAAAACAACATGTATCTCGAACTTCGCTGTAAGTTACCGAGCAACAATGGCGGCTATGGAGCCTTTTGGACAATGTCCAACAAGGTGGGTGACTGGAAGCCAGAAGACCTGCTCGAAATTGACATGTTTGAATTTATTGGAAATCGTGAAAAGACTCGGTTTTGGAGCGGCTTGTGGTGGCATGATTTCCGAAAGAATGAAGTCCCCCAAGCAGTAGATGTGAAACATGTAAAGAAACGATCGGAAGATCATTTCTTTGTTAATGAACAGCGATTCAAAGCACATTTTGGTGAGGGTGTCAAAGTTGATCACTCCCATATCGATTTCTATTCATTCATCACATTCGGTTTACAGGTTACAGACAACACAATGATGTGGCACATTGTACAAAATGGTCCAGCATGGAAGTCGGATCCCTATCTCGTGTTCAAAGGGGGCACGGTTCATAACAGAACATATGGTCAAGTCCCTGATGTTCAGTGGGAGCGAAACGTTCCAGAAAAGATGAACGCCCGTATTATTCTGAACTATGCCTTAAGGAATGCAGATTGGGCTGGAGGGCCAGCAGAGGACGACCAGATGCCGTCAGAAATGTTGGTGGATTACGTGCGGGTTTATAATATACCTGTGAACGCGACTCCACGGGCAGAAGCAGAGCTCTGATTTTGTGGTTTCAATGGAAACGGCTTAACAGTGTTTTTTCCCGCTGCCAAGTCGAATCAGGGTTCCTGCGGTTCGTGGCAAGTCATTCATGGGGCGTGGCATATACTACGGAACATTTTTTGGGGTTCGATCTAAGTTCTCCTTGTCCATAATGCGTTCCTAGTAAGATTTGTATAAGACTGTTTCCGAACTCGTTCCTTGAATCCAGTGATCAATTATGAAATTCCTTTTGAAAAGTTATCCCTTTGTCGATTCAAAAGACATCTATAACGCCAGGAAAAAACAGTTTTCTGTTTGGGGCCCATATAAAAGTCGTGTCATTGGCAAGAAAAAATATCATCTTGTTCATAACCGGGCTAACTTGCGTCAGTCTTCTTTGGGCTATCTCACATGTACGTCAGGAATTCATGCAGAATCTAGAATTCCTCAAGAGCGATACTGGCTCATTCTCCCACTCAAAGGGCATGTCGAAGTTGAAATAAATGGCCAAGCATTTACTGCAGATACAACAAGAGCGGTACTTCAAGCCCCGTGGGAGGATTTGAAATTTCGCTCAACACCAACGACTCAGACATTTTTCTATGGCATTGATATGGCACTGATGCATAAGTCACTCCCAGAAGGTTTTCGTGGCCGCTGCGGCTACACACTTGAGGGACCATACAGAAACGTTTTGAAGCAGACGCTTGTCGGTTTTGCTGAATCGTTAGATGATTGGGCCACCGGCGCGGTAGGTATGAAAAGATTACCAAGCTTCTTCAACCATCTTGAATCGACTGTGTCGGCGTGTCTTGCAGACGGAATTCGAGAGTGGGCAACGGGCGGCTACGAAGGTGGTCGAATTGGGAACATGCCTATTATGACAATCCGCACGTTCATTAGCGACAACCTTGCATCAGAACTAACTGTCGGTGAGATTGCAGCAGTAGCTGGAGTGAGTATTCGAACGCTCCAGAAAGGTTTTGTGGATCATTACTTTATGAGTCCGAAGCAGATGCTTAAAACGATGCGTCTCGATAAAGCTCGTGAGTTGCTCAAGGCACGGAAAGACAAATCACGTTCCGTTAGTGAAGTATGCAAGGCAGTGGGGTACGGGCACGCAGGACGTTTTTCCCGAGAGTATGCAGAGCGATTTGGAGAATCACCATCGGAGACACTGAGGCCAGTGAAAGGATTGGCAGGCTGAGAGAAATTCTATTCCGTGAGTGTTTTTGGGAATGATGTTACCCAAAACGAATCAGTCGAAATGTTATTTCCAGTTGTAGACGGCAAGGCCATTAAGCCTGCGAATAAATATCTGGTTCTTACTTACAGCAATATGTCCCCACGTGTCATTTTCGGCGACGCGGCGTCTATCTATTAGGTCGAACTCACTAGGGTCGGCATTGATCAGAAGTAATTCACCGCTTTCATCAAGTACAAGAATCTTGTCATTCAGTACGGCCATGCTCTGATACTTGCCGAAAGGAGTTGTTCTCCAAGTCTCTGCACCCGTTTCTAGATGAATGCAGACGATTCGTTGGTTTCGGAGGTGGAGATAAATGTGGTTGGCGACGACAACAGGCGACGACATGTAGGCTTGGGATTTCCCGGACCAAATCTCCTCAAGCGAACTGTTCTCATCGGTATGTTTCCACAGTTGGGAGTGCCCAGAATGAGCGCTGGTGAAAATCGTTTCATTATGAACGGTAGGCGTCAATATATTCATACCACGAAAGGCTTCGATGTCTTGTGACCATATTTCATCGCCCGTTAGGGGATCGACTCCTTTGAGTGATTTTCTTGTCTGTACAAGAAGAATTTTTTTGTTTTGAAGAGTTGTCATGACAGGAGAGCTAAACGCACTTCCAAACATGCCACCACCATCGTTTGCAACTCTCCAAATAGTTTCTCCGGTTGTTTTGTTGAGTTTGATAAAGCTACCTCCAGCCTGCACAAATAGTGCATCACCGTGTATCAGTGGTGAAGATACAAAACCAAAGGCAGGCATTGGCGAATCAAAGCGTTGCTTGAAATCAACATGCCATTTTGTGTCTCCAGTTATACAGTCAAGTGCATAAAGGACATCACACATGCCGGCGACGTAAAGAGTTTCTCCATCACATGCTGGTGTTGATCGAATCCAACTTCCATTCGATGCAGCGAAAAACGGCACAGTCATGGCCCCTTCCCACTCCGTTCTCCAAAGTTCTTCGCCAGTCGTTTTGTCGTACGCATAGACAACTTCTGTTTTCTTTTCGTCGGTTTCAGTTGTAAATACACGGTTCCCAACAACGATAGGACCGGAATAGCTTGGCCCGTGTGTAACTTCCCAAGATAGCTCGAGATGATTTTCATCAAGTGAGTCTGGCCACTGCGTGCCAGCAACTCGGCTGTCACGTGTCGGTCCTCGCCACTGCGGCCAGTCGGTTGGTAACAGTTCTCCGGCGAATGCGACAGTGTTTAAAATAAAAAATCCTAGAAGGCTGAAACTAGAAAATCTCACAAAATATTTCATGTGATACCTTTCCACCTAAAGGAGATCAGTCAAACCCCGTGGTCTTGAAGCAAATTGCTCAACCATGTCTATATTGCAAAAGAGTGTATTTCAATCTTCACTAGACGGGTAGTTATGAGTCGAACCTCCTGAAATGCGCTAGCTGGGACGTGAGATGAAGTACGTCAGTTGTGTAATGAAAAAGCCACCGCCTTGTCACGGCGGGTGGAGAGTTAGGAGGACATATCATTTTTTTCCGGTAAGCACCAGCCGCA
>DONH01000082.1 GCA_003509235.1 Planctomycetaceae bacterium | reverse complement strand
CCCCAAGACGTAGTCCAAGATTGTGGTATTGAGTCCAATTGAGCCGGCCGCCATCAAGCACATCGCCGTATCGGGCCATGAGAGCGTCTGGACAGCGGCCCCCCGCTACACCTGCCGCAGGTAAGGTTGGTTGCCCATCTTGAAAAATTGTTGTTGACATAAGTAACGGCCTGAGGCCAGAAGTGCGTTGCTGTGTGGGAGAGGAGTGCTGGTGTAAAGTTTTCCCGGAAAGTTCTACGGTTGAAGATGTCGGATTGGATGTCAAGAAGTTGGTGGGGGAAAGCCCAGCTTTTTATCAACGGAATTGATCAGTGGCTGGCCCCTCCTGTATCGTATGATGTTTTCGCAAAACAGATCAGTCATTCGGTCAATTCTTTTTTCAGATTGCCCACCAACGTGCGGGGTAATGATAAGTCCTGGTGCAGTCCATAGAGGGCTATCTGCCGCAGGTGGTTCCTCCGGAGTGACATCAAATCCAGCAGAGTCGAGATGACCTGATTCCAGCGCATCCACGACTGCCTGCTCGACCACAAGATCGCCGCGGGCAACATTAATCAGTACGGAACCAGGCTTCATGGCAGAAAAGGTGGAAGCATCGAACATCTTTCGTGTCTGGTCAGTGAGAGGTGCCGCAAGGAAAACAAAATCAGCCTGTGGGAGGAGTTCATGCAATTCATCTGGTGCGCCAAGATGGTCTACAAGCGGAGCTGATCGATTTGGAAAGTAATCCGTGGCGATAATGCGGGTCTTCAGTGGGCGGAGTACTTCTGCTAGTCGTTGTCCATTGCCTCCAAATCCAACAATGAGGACAGTTGATCCGGTAAGGTCACGCGTTGGCCTTCGTACAAATTCTTTCTGGTGCTGTTGCTGAAGGAATAAGGGGATTCTTCTGGAACATCCCGTTGCCAGAGCAAGTGCATGCTCTGCAACCTGATCAGCAAGAACACCCGATGCACTTGATACAACAATGTCAGAATCGACGACGCATGAGACAAGGCAATGATCTAGGCCAGCTGCAGATGACTGAATCCAACGCAAACGTTGAGCTTTGACGGTATCTTCCCACGGTACAGGTACCTTCGCATGTCCGCAGAAAATATCAGCTTTTGGTAGTTCTTTAGCGATATGTTCCTGCCCAGCAGAAACCACTGTAGCGCATGGGTAAACAGCTTGAATCTGTTCGATATGTCGAGATTCAACCGGGTAACAGAGAACGATTCGCACGTAGAATATCTTGTGGCTTAAGTAAGTGAAAAATTGGAATGCTGACAGGTTCCAAAGCATCTAGTCGGTGCCTTCGACCGATTGAAAACCTATAGAGCGCTTTATTATGAGGTATATCGATCAATCTCGGGAAGCGCAATATAGGCTGGATATCTACCAATACTTGTAATACTTGTTGCAAAAGTACGAGATACCTGAAAAATGGAATATTATTGAATTGTTCGCCCTCACAGGCGTCTGGTAGGCATAGACTGCAGGTGGCGACATTCTTATCCCGGAACTATTTTTTTCTTTGGATGTACATTGAGCATGAGTTGTATGCGAACAGCGGTGCTGGTTACAGCCGCTCTAACATTTTTACGAATAGTGCTTGGCCTGCATTTTTTTCTCGAAGGTTCCAGTCACTTAAGAGATCCTTCGTGGTCAAGTATGGGCTTTCGGAAAGCAGCAGTTGGGCCACTCTCTCCTTTCCTTAAAGCAGATCTTCCTGAGACTGGTGACTGGAAGAATACGCTGGGCAAAGTCCAGGATGCTGATCCCGTGACAGTTGCAAATGCAGCAGAAAGCTGGCGGTCATCTCTTGTTGAACAGTGGGAAAAACTGGGAGAGCGACGCGAAAATGTTCTGAGAGCATCTGGGTGGACGCCTCCAGAAAATTGGTCAGATATGTCATCAACAGCAATTGATGCTGCCGACAAGAAGCTTGCAGCGATGCTTGATGATGCCCAGGCAGACCTTGTGAGCTATTGCAGGGAAGTCATCCGGCTTCAAGAGACGGAAAAATCAGTGATGGCTCGAGATGTTCCATTTATGCGAGAACGAGTCTCCACCAAGCAGCGGGAGCTTGCTGGGCAGAGAGCAGGTTGGATGGAAGAAGCGGACGCCGTTGGCCGAGAATTAGTCTCGGCTTGGAATGAACTCTTGTCGACCGAGGATAGGCGAAGGGCTGACGCTGCAATTGAACCGACCCGGCTATGGAAACTAGATCGGTTTGTAAGTTGGTCTCTTACCACTATTGGCGCGTGTCTGGTCATCGGTTTATTGACAAAATTCAATGCAATGGGAGGCGTCTTTTTTCTCCTCTCTGTTGTGGCTTCACAGCCATTTTGGCTGCCAGCAGCACAGAATACCTACGAGCAATGGGTCGAAATAGCGGGGCTGCTTGTCTTGGCGTCGGCACCACTTGGGGCATGGGCAGGTATTGACGCATTTCTGATGCCTATACTTCAAAGGTACTGTCCAATAAAGATGTGCTGCAACTCCAAGAAATAGTATGTTTCAGGAATCGATCGAAAAAATTTTTACTACGAAGTCAGTGAAGCGGAGATAATAATCGATGAACCTAACTCCAGAACAGCAAAAAGTGGGTAAGGAAAATTTTGATGAAGCCGTTGCGGTGACGCGGCGCGACTTTCTGTCCGGCACTGTTGCTGCAGGTTTGGCAACAGGGGCTGGGCTCGGCTCAATCTATTTCGGGTATGGAGCAAGTGTTGGCGATCCTCTGCGGGTTGGCTTTATTGGAACGGGTGATGAAGGGAGTGTGCTGATAGGTGCACATAACCCCGACTATCTCAAAGCTGTTGCGATTGCAGATATTCGACCTTACAACGTATTTCGTGCCTTTCACGGTGATGTTTCCAGTCCGAACGCTCAGCGAGTGCGGCCTGGCCTCATGTCGAAGTATGGCTGGAAGACTGAGGACGAAGCACGTAAGCAGGTCAAGGTATACGGTGCGTATGAAGAATTGCTCGCCGATAAAAATATTGAAGCTGTTGTCATCGCATTACCATTGCATCTGCATGCCGAGGCGGCCATTAAGGCCATGCGGGCAGGTAAGCACGTGCTGACGGAGAAGCTCATGGGACACTCAATTTATGAGTGCAAAGAGATGGGTCGAACCGCTCGTGAGACGGGCAAGATTCTGGCTACCGGCCATCAGCGTCACTACAGTGTTTTGTATGACAACGCTGTGCACACGATTGGCGATGCTCGTCTCATTGGTGACCTGCATTCGA
>DONH01000264.1 GCA_003509235.1 Planctomycetaceae bacterium | reverse complement strand
AGAGCAAGTTTTTGCTCACTCTAAGTAGTCTCCTCACGACTACTTACCAGCGTGCCACACTTTTCCCCGGCAACTGCCCGCTCGATATTGCCGTCTTTGCGATAATTAAATACGAGAATAGGCATGTTGTGTTCCATGCATTGTGAAATTGCGGTCGCGTCCATCACCCTAAGGTTTTGTTCACGCACCTGCTGGAACGTAAGATCACGATAGAGGACTGCATGAGGGTTTTTCTCAGGATCATCTGAATAAACCCCATCGACACGAGTTGCCTTCATCAAGATATCCGCTTCTAGTTCAAGTGCGCGCTGGGCCGCGGCTGTGTCTGTTGTCACAAACGGACTTCCAGTGCCTGCGGCCAGAATGACAATGATACCTTTGTCGAGATGATGTCGTGCTCTGCGGCGAATGTATGGTTCGGCAACACCGTCCATTCGGATAGCAGTCATTAACCGAGTTTCAACACCAAGCGTTTCGATTGCATCTTGCAATGCCAAGCCATTAATCACAGTTGCTAACATGCCCATATAGTGAGCGGTTGCTTCCTGAACACCGCTGTTCCCTGCCGTAAAGGAGGCACCCCGAAGGATATTACCACCACCTATGACGACGGCCAGCTGTGTTCCACGAGCAGCCGCCTGCACAGTCTGATTTGCGATGTGAAGAACCTCTTCCATCGCAATTCCACGTTCACCAGCATGAGAAAAGCTTTCTCCTGAAAGCTTCAAGAGTACTCGTCGGTAAGGATCAGATGGCATGAAATCTACTTTGAATGTGTAGCCAGAAAAAAAGAGAAAGTGAGGTGGGTCAAACGCTGAGCTGCATTTCTATTCGCTCGACACATTAATCGACACTACCGATTTTCCAGTGCTCCATTCGTTTGACATTCAGGCCAGCACTCTTCAAAAGTTTGCCAACGCTTTGCTTGTCATCTTTGACGAAGGGCTGCTCGAGAAGAACACACTGGCTGAAGAAATTGCGAAGTCGGCCTTCAATCATTTTTTGAATAATATTTTCGGGCTTGCCTTCCTGCTTTGCAGCCTCTGTTAGAATCTCACGTTCTTTATCAACAATTGATTGATCCAGATCTTCTTTAACTATTGCCTTGGGTGACAATGCCACAATATGCATCGCCACATCTTTTGCGACTTCTGCTGCTTGTGGGCCACTCGTTTCACCAGTGACCTCAACAAGGGCTGCCTTCGAGCCATCATGGTGAGCGTAACCACCGCAAGGTGCATCGATTCGGCAGATTCGAGAAAGTTCAAAAACTTCTCGCATACGATTGAACAGATCGTCCTTAATCTCTCCAAGAGTTCTATCAGGATGAGCTTGGCTCTTCTGACTGAGGAGTTCTTCTGGTGAAGTGGCACCAGATCCAAGGGCAAGTGTTTTCGCGATATCGTTCACGAAATCCTTGAAATCAGGACTGCCTGCTACTGGTGCACTTTCACATTTTAGTTCGACAAGAGCCCCAACACCCTTTTCAAGATCAGTGTAGATGGCGAGCCGGCCCATTGAAGTTTCACGATCAGCTCGCATTGCTTGTGTTTTGACACCTTGTTTTCTCAGCCATTCAACGGCTTGTTCTGTATCGCCACCACATTCAGTGAGAGCTTTTTTGCACTCCATCATTGGTAAACCAGTTTTTTCTCGCAGTGCCATCACTGCGGCGGCTGTGACTGCTGCCATTGTTCTTAAGTCCTCATGTCGTGTGGGAGATTGTGTTGAAAAGCAAAATAAGTCAACTTGTTGAAGGGGTGTGGTGTGACGTTCGAAGCCAACTACACACGTCTTCTTGTAACTACAAAAGCACAAGAACGGCTGTACGGTTTTGTGAATCAGGTTTTTGCAGGTTTTGGAGAAGGTGGTGTGACATTCCCGCGTGCTTTTGGTGCAGGCTTTGTTTCCGAACTGGCACCCTCATCCTTTGATTGTTTTTTCTCCGCGACGTCCGCCTTTCCTTCAAGAATAGCATCGGCCAGCCGAGAAGCGACGAGTTCGATCGAGCGAATGGAATCGTCATTTCCGGGAATAGGAAGATCAACGACGTCCGGGTCGCAATCGGTATCAATGAGAGCAACGGTTGTGATTCCCATCTTGCGAGCTTCACTGATTGCGTTTTTTTCTTTCTTCGGATCAAAGACAATTAGACATTCTGGTAGACGGGAAAGAGTACGGATACCACCAAGATTACGGAGCATTTTTCTGTGCTCTCGTCGCAACGAAGACTGCATTTTCTTCGAATAGTTATGGAAGGCATCAGAAGGAAGTAATTCCTCTAGTTCCTCGAGCCGAGCCAATCGATTACGAATCGTGCGGAAGTTAGTCAGCGTGCCACCAAGCCATCGTTCACTTACGTAGGGCATTCCACAGCGCTCGGCTTCACGCGAGATGGCTTCTTGTCCTTGTCGTTTGGTTCCAACGAACAGAACGAGGCTGCCGGTTGCAGCAACTTGCTTCAGGTACTTCTTTCCACGGAGAAGACCACGAATCGTTTCGCGGACATCAATGATGTGAATCAGGTTTTTGCGACCAAATATGTAGGGCCGCATTTTTGGGTTCCAGCGGCTCGAGCGATGGCCAAAGTGGACACCAGCTTCGATTAATTCTTGAGCGAGGACATTCGACACGGTAAAAGGTTCACTTTCTGTTGGTATCTGAAAAATCCGTGCACCAGCATTGGGCGACACGACTGCCCGGACTCCAAGAATGAACTCCAGCGAGTACTGCAAATATCGGTGTTTTCTGTCATTTGTCAATCCATTGCGTTGTTGTCTGAGGTGAACAGGGTGCGCTTTCATGAAGGAAGTGGCTTGAATTCAGCCTAGGATCGAAATTAGACTGATCAATTCGGTCAAATACTCAATTTCACCCGTCGGGTAGACGCCAGCAGGCCGGCAT
>DONH01000183.1 GCA_003509235.1 Planctomycetaceae bacterium | reverse complement strand
TTAACTGAGCAAGGCAGAGAATTGGAATATCAAGTTCTCGAGACATGGTCTTTAATCGTCTTGCGATACGTGCCACTTGTTCTTGACGTGGGTCCCGTGGGTTATCTGGTTCGATAAGCTGTAAATAATCAATAACAATGATTGAAAGCCCTTGCTTTCGCTTGAGCCGACGGGCTACAGCAGCAATTTCTGTTAGGGTTCGGCCAGGTGTGTCATCAATGTATAGCGGAGCAGAACTTATCTCTGAAGATTTTTGTACAAGGCGGCGTCTGTCTTCCTGTGAAATGGTTCCATTACGTAGTCGATGGCCATTTACCTGAGCGGCTGAGCAGAGCAAACGATCTGCCAGCTCGAGACTTGCCATCTCAAGACTCACGAATAAAACAGGCTGATGGCTATTAATTGAAATATGCTCAGCAATATTCATGGCAAGCGCAGTTTTCCCCATACTGGGTCGAGCGGCCAAAATAATTAATTCTGAGTTGTGCAGCCCGCCACAGAGTGTGTCGAGGTCAGTGAAGCCAGTTTCGACGCCACCAAGTGCATGCTCGTGTTTCATGCGAGCGTCCATGCGCACCATCACGTCTTCGAGAACAGACTGAATGGGCTTTGCTTCAGCAGAACTACGCTGTTCGAGTATTGAGAAAATCTTTTCTTCAGCCTGCGAAAGGAGTTCTCTTGGTTCATCAAATGCGTCATAGGCATCCCGAAGGATGTCGGTGCTCGCATCAATAAGAGACCGAAGCATTGCCTTGTCTCGAATGATATGTGCATAGTGCGAGGCATGGGCGGCATGGGGGACCGAGCTAATGAGTTCTGCAATTGCAGCGGCTCCTCCAACGGCATCAAGGTCACCTTTTGTCCGTAATTTCTCCAGTAATATAGTCGCATCAATCCGCTTGCCACCGTCATGGAGATCAAGAA
This sequence comes from Planctomycetaceae bacterium, assembly GCA_003509235.1. GTDB lineage: Bacteria > Planctomycetota > Planctomycetia > Pirellulales > UBA1268 > UBA1268. Next base: position 2,868 of record DONH01000183.1, on the reverse strand, counting down.
GATGGCGGAAAATTGTTTGATGTGCTTCGTCAGAAAAATCTTCTGACCGTACAGACAATGCAACGTCATCACAGACATCAGGCTTGAGAAGTATGCTGCCGAGAACGTTCTTCTCAGCTTCAATGTTTCCCGGTCGACCAAGTCGGCCTATTTGAGTAACGTTTTGGTCATCTTGGCTATGCGATTGCTTTTTAGACCGCTGACCATTTCGGCTCATTTTTTTCGATCCGGCCATACTCTGAACGGACTGCGTCGCATTTCCACGAGAATCACCCATTCAGAAGTCCTCTATTCCGTTTGAGACTTTTTAGTGTGATGAGAACACTGCAGTTTTTACTTTTTCCTCAGGCTCGTATTCTCTGGATACATAAGTTGCAGAGACTTGCCGGCAAAGAAATCACAGGCCATTCATTGAGATATGCTTTCGAATTCGAAGTCTCTACCTGAATCGTTGCCGACTTACTTTTCCTCGCTGCTTGCTGGTACGACCCAGACCTTTAATTCACCCTCGACCTCACTCGCGAGGCGCACTTTAACCGTGTAGAGTCCAACTTCTTTGAGCGGCCCCTGCAAAATAATTTGATCTGGAGGAACAACAAGGTCTTGCTGTTTGAGGGATCGGGAAATCTCAGGTGCGCCGACTGATCCATACAGATGACCTTCGTCGTTTGCATTTGATTCAATCGTGACACTTGTTCGGACTAATTCTTCGAGTAGTCCGCGAAGTCCGGCGAGCCTTTCACGAGCTATGGTTGCAAGTTTTGCCTTGTGCTTTTCAACCATTCTCTTGTGGTGTTCGGTAGCGACTGTTGCAAGCCCCTGAGGAAGCAGGTAATTGTTCGCATACCCCGGACGCACTTCGACCACTTCACCCTGTTTACCAAGTTGTTCGACATTCTGGATGAGTAAGAGTTCAATTCCTCCTCGTTCGCCTTTGGGAAGACGTTTATGTCGTTGATGCTTGGGTTTTTTAATTGTTGTGGTGGACATTTGTAGATCCTTATAAAATGTAATTTGTTAAGTGAGTTGTTGTTTGCCCGAAAAAGCTAAAAAGGTATGTCGTCTTCGGTGCCGCCTGCGGTACTGGCGGCACCGAAACCACCGCCTGTATCATACCCTCCCGACTGATCCTTCTGGTTTTGACTGCTGCTGTTCTGGTTTCCCTGATTATGGCCACCTGCTTGACTTCCCTCGGAACGATTGCCTCCGCGTGACCCAATAAGGTGCATTCGATCACCAACAACGCGAAGTTTTGAGTTTTTCTTTCCGTCTTTTTCCCACATATCGAGTTTCAAACGTCCTTCGATTAAAAGTGGGGCTCCTTTTGTTACATATTCACCCGCGATCTCAGCAGTACGACCCCATAGCGTAACATCAACAAATGTTGTTTCTTCGACCCACTCGCCCGATGCGGATTTACGCCGATCATTGATCGCAAGACCAATTTCAGTGACAGCTGAACCATTTGAAATGTATCGAAGTTCAGGGTCACGGGTTACGTTTCCCATGAGAAATACCCGGTTCATGCTACTCGCCATGGCGATCTCCCTCTTTCTTTGTCCGCGAATTGATCAGTGCTGGCAACGACATATCAGACGTGATGCTGCAATTGGCTACCCATAGTGAACAGGCGTTCAGTTTTTGTCAAGCGCTGCAGCAGGCACTCCTTTATTCTGGTGTCATTTGGCGGCAGTTGTTTGTGCTGGTTTTGTGCTGCTGTTCCCGGTCTGAGCATGCTGGACAAGCGGTTCAGCCAAACGGGGATCAATCTTCAAAATGAGTCTTCGCAATACATTTTCGTTCAATTCACATTGTCGTTCAAAAGCAACGAGGTTTGGCCCATCGATGCTGAAATAGATGAGCCAATACGAACCTTTTCGCTGACCATTAATCGGATATGCGAGTTTTCTTTCGTCCCAGAGTTGCGAGACAAGGACTGTCCCCCCATGCTCGGTCACTAGGTCATTGAGTTGCCCTGTTACAGCATCTGGGTCACGTGAATACTTGGTCGAATCCAGGATAAACATCCCTTCGTAAACAGTCATTTTGAATAGTCCTTCCGTTTTCTTCTTAAAAAGTTTTTGTTGTATTGATGATTGTCAGTTGTACCGATTCATTGCAGTTTCTATCCCAAGGCTTGCCCAAGATTCGGCAGCATCGGCAGCTCGCTGAATTGTTTCGTCGAGGTCTACCTGTTCGTACTTGGAAAATTTACCGAGCACAAAAGAAGGTGGATCCTGCTGTTTTGGAACTGGGCCGATACCCACTCGGAGCCTCGGTATTGTTGTACTTGAAAGACGTGTGATGGTATCCGCTAAGCCCTTCTGTCCGCCCGCAGACCCGTTCGGTCTCATCCGAATGGTGTTTAGCGGCAGTTGGAAGTCATCACAAATCACGAGAATGTCAGTTAGTTCTAGTTTATAAAAATCACGAGCGGCGAGCACGCTGCCCCCGCTTAAATTCATCCATGTAAGTGGCCAGAGTAGTAATGCTGGAGTCCCGCGAATGCTAGTCTGAGAAGTCTCTCCTTGAAAGCGTTGTCTTCGCCTTGGGTTTCCCCCGCGATCTGCCAATACGTCCAATACGTCAAATCCGACATTGTGTCGAGTGCCTTCATATTTCCGTCCGGGATTACCTAAACCGACCAACAATTTCACAGAGCATCACCGTTGGAAGTGTATGTCGTTTACAATGCAGTTGTTCACGCAACAACGAGTCGCTGTCATTCATCGTTTGACTCTGCTGCTTTTGTTCCGATGTCTGAGGCGTCTTCAAGCTTTTGGTTGGATAGAAGGCATGAGGCGACAACTGCCTCGCCATCTGAAGTTGCACGGGCCCCTTGAGGAAGTTCAAGATGTTTTATCTTAA
>DONH01000376.1 GCA_003509235.1 Planctomycetaceae bacterium | reverse complement strand
GCTAAAATACAATGATCAAACGTGAGTGTTTGACTGCCTGCATCCTGTACGACCTCAATCGTGTTGGAAGCGGTAAAGATTGCCTGCCCCCGCACTACTTTTACATTTCGTCTTTTGGCGAGCTGCGCCAGGCCTCCTGTCAAGGCACCAATCACTTTCTCCTTACGACCTCTGACAGCATCGATATCAATTTTTGGTGCTGGAAAGTGCACACCCCACTCTTGCATTTCACGAGCTTCAGCAACAACACGACCGACGTGCAGTAACGCCTTTGATGGAATGCACCCCCGCAGCAAACAGGTACCGCCAAGCCGCGTGTCTTTTTCGACAAGCGTAACTTCCATACCAAGGTCCGCGGCCATAAAGGCTGCAGCGTAGCCACCAGGGCCTCCGCCCAGCACCACAAGCGGTGCATGCATGAATTACTCTCCTAAAAAGCGTGTATTTCTATCTTTCTCAAACGGGTCTGCAAAAGCTGGAATCGCCTCGAACAGCTAACTTGTTGTAGTTTCGATATCTATTTCATACAAGAATCCACTCGAAACAACCGACGTAATGGCCTCCTCCTCCCTACCTTTCGGGATCGCACGTTTGTTCGCAAATGCCCGATCTGCGGCTCAACTGGACAGAGAAAGCATCGCTGCGTTTCGAATTGCAGCTGGCTGCGTCTTGGTTGCCGATGCACTACTTCGCAGCCGTGACTTCTGGCTCTTCTTTTCACCAGAGGGCATTTTCCCTCTCGACACCCTTCGAAAATATTTAGAGCCTGGCTGTTGGTCTCTGAATTTCCTGAATGAGGCTCTGTGGTGGCAAGGTGCGATGCTTGTAGCTGAAGCCGTGGCTGGCTTCTCATTGATGGCAGGCTACTTTTCATCTATCTCGTGTTTTGTGGCATGGGTCATCTGGATCAGTATTCTCAGACGTACAGAACCAGCAGCAAATTCTGGTGACTACTGGATGGCTTGCCTTTTGTACTGGGGCATGTTTCTACCGCTCGGTGACATGTTGTCTGTTGACAGTCTTCTCAGAAAAAAAACAAAGTGCGCGACCATGAGCCTCGCGTCAGCAGCGTTTCTCGCCCAAGTGCTTGCTGTGTATTTGTATGCAGGCATCAGCAAACTACAGAGTGATTGGCTCAATGGTTCTGCCGTTGGATACATCCTATCCGTTCACGATCACGGAACGTGGGTGGGCGAATTCCTTAACACTTCCAAAACAACTACCAGCCTCCTGACAACATCAACACTCTTGCTTGAAATAGGTGGGCCATTCCTTTTTCTTTTCTGTGGAAACCGTTCCGCACGACGCTTAATCGCCCTCTTCTTCATCCTTTTCCATATTGGCATTTGGATAACTCTAAGCGTTGGTCTGTTTTCCCCCATTGGCGTTACTGCGTGGCTAGCATTAATGCCATGGCACACGAAGCACCCACAACCAGACATTGACAGGCAAAAAAACAGCAGAGAGCACAGGCCATTCATTCATTGTCCCGAAGGAGTACCGCATTGTGTTGTGATTGCATCTCTTTTCGTATCTGGATTGGCTCTTTTCTACAATATGTCAGAACTCGGTGAAAAACGCCCTCGCTGGATTACGACGGCCATTAACGCACTGACACTCGAACAGCCGTGGGGGGTCTTTGGGCGGGTTGGTCCGCAGGAACAGTGGGTTACAGGCAAGGCTACTTTAAAAGATGGCAGTGTTATTGATTTGCTGCGACAAGGCAGCCTCTTCAGAGCAGTTCGCCCGCCAGGCGGGTTCTCGTCACTCCCAAACCATCGCTGGCATAAGATTTTTTGGGAATTACCAAAAACAAACCAAGCACCGTTGCGAGAGTCCGTTGCAGCAGGACTTGTTGCCGACTGGAACCGCCGCCATCTAGAATCGAAAGCGGTCAAGGTACTTGAAATTTATTTCACCCAGGTGATTCACCAAAATGAGGGCACGGCACATGAATTCCCTCAACTTAACAAGGAGGGCATTGCTCAGGAATTTGCACCAAACACGACTTTAAGACAATGGCTTTTAGCATCTTGGCCACCGCGAGGAGTCGGCTCAGGAAATCTTGACCGGTTCCTAGACGAAAACAAATTGACACCGTAGCGGCTATCAGAAAAATTGTGAGAATCGTATCCTGAAAAAAGTTACACTTATTTTCGGCGTTGATAGTTAGTTACCCAATGCGAGAGTGGCGGAATTGGCAGACGCGCTGGATTTAGGTTCCAGTACCGCAAGGTGTGGGGGTTCGACTCCCCCCTCTCGTACTCACCAACAGGAACGTATCAGAGCAACAAACATCATCCGGTCATCATACGGGAACGGCCGAGTGCTTCCTCAGCCTCTTCTATTTTACCCGCCCGCATACATGCAACACTCAATGCCGTGTAACTGAACGGCTCATTTGGCTCGAGTTCACATACTCGCCTTGCGTGCTCAACAGCTTTTTCATGTCGCTCTAATCGAGTACACCAGGCCGCCAAAGCCGAATATGCCAGAGCAAAGTCTGGGTTTTCGACGACAACTGCCTCGAGAGCAGCCACTGCCTCTTCCAGTTTCCCGTCATTTTTTAACTTTTCCGCCGCCTCATACGCATCGTCTCGATTCATTGTTGACCCTTTCCAAGAGTGTTCGTCTTCTTTGTTCGGTACATCTTCACCACTCACTTTTCCGCATAAAAAAATTTTAGCGTTATTTCATCCATTGTCGCCTGACAATTGTTTATTTGGTGGCTCTCTGGAAAACACGAAGGATAGGAGGTCTCGGGCATTTCCTCAGTTTTTATTCTGCCAAAATGGGATTGAATTCAAACGGCCTACAGACCGATAAACCGCTGAGAAGACAATCTTGCTGGACAACCCCGAACAACAGGCAATTCGTGAGCATCCATCCACTGGCACTTGTGAGTCCCGAAGCTGAACTGGGAGCCGGCGTTGCAGTGGCTGCGTTCGCAACCATTGAAGCCGGTGTATCTCTCGGGGACAACTGCACTATTGGTAGTGGTGCCGTCATCAAAACTGGGGTATCAATTGGCTCCAACAATGAGATTGGTGAACATGCAGTTATTGGTGGGCAACCACAGCATACTGCCCGCCCAGAAACAGTCGGAAAAGTTGTCATCGGTGAGCACAATGTCTTTCGAGAAGGTGTCACGATTCATCGAGCGTTGAAACCTGATGGCAAAACAAAAGTTGGTGATCACAATTACCTCATGGCAGGTGCCCATCTGGGCCATGACACGCACCTTGGTAATAATTGTGTTTTTGCCAACAATTCACTCGCAGGTGGACATGTTGTCATTGAAGATCGATCATTTGTGTCCGGTGCCGTTGCGATACATCAATTCTGTCGCGTTGGTCAATTCTCAATGATCGGTGGGCATGCCAGAGTCGTTCAAGATGTGCCACCATTCATGCTGATCGACGGCCAATCGGGAAGCATTGTTGGTCTGAATACGATTGGACTGCGGCGGGCTGGCTATTCTGCAGACGAACTCACTGCGCTCAAAGCGGCGTACCGTGTCATTTACCGTAGAGGCCTTCCCTGGACAGAAGTCCTGGAGACACTCAAAACAGAATTCACTACAGGCCTGGCAGCACACCTTCATACTTTCCTCGCTCAGGGGAGACGCGGTTTTGTGCAGGAAAGACGTTCACCACCGTCTTCTGCAGCGACAGTACGGCTACGAATTGCCGATGAAGAGAAGCGCGGCATCAGAGCAAAAGCCGGTTAAAAGAGGCACTAAGCGGTCTCTCAGGCCTCCATCAGTTGCTAGTGCTGTATCTAAAAAGCCCCGATCACGGCTATCTGGAGCATTGTAGACTTTAGAGAGATCTTTATGGAGTTTATTTACTTGTTTCTCCCGGAAGCATCTCCGACCAGAAAGAATCTCCATGCAACTACTCACCTTTACTACAGGCGGACAACAATATGGCATAGACACCCGGAATATTGTTGAAGTATTGCCGTTTATTTCTGCCCAAGAACTCCCGCAACAGGCAGAAGAAATACGTGGTCTTATCCGTTATAGAGGAAAGTTATTGCCAGTGATTGATCTGTGCCAACTTATCTTAGGTCGCCCATGCCAGTTACGGCTTGGAACTCGGACTATTGTCGTCAAAACGATTCCCGACGAGAACGAGCACACGACATTATTATTATTTGCTATCACAGCCGAAGACGTTGTCGGCATTTCCACAACGACGTTTAATAGTACAGCCTGTGATCCTTCAGGATCTTTTTTCGGACCAATTGTTGACGCTGAGAGTAACGGAGCCGACCCGATTTCTATTCAAATAATTGTAGTTGAATTACTAGGGGAAAATAAAAATCTACAAACACTAATGAACTACACGCGGCCGGACTTAAGTCAGAACAAAGCAGGCGAACCGGATTCCATAAGGTGAGCCGATGACAACCAACTACCGCCGCTCGTCTACTCATCGCACGACAGAGCAGCCTCTTTCTATAGACCAAAACACGGCCTCGCGTCTTGCAGAAATGGCAAGCAACACCATTGGCTTTGACCTGGAACGCATTGGGTTAAATTCCGTAATCAGAGCGGCTCATGAAGTCCAGGCATATTCAAATGCATCAACAATCGAAACCCTTGAAGATCAACTCTTCCACGATTCGGTGTGTCGCCAAATGTTCATTGAGTCTATTGTTGTCCCAGAAAGCTGGCTGTTTCGAGAACCAAAGGTTTTCCAGCATATAAACATCCTGCTTTGCGAACGCCTCAAAAACCAGTCCGGGGTAAAGATCCTCTCGGCTCCCTGCGCGAATGGCGAAGAAGCCTGTTCGATTGCCTTATCGCTGCTTGAGTCGGGTCGCTCACAAAATCAATTCCGTATCATTGCCACCGATATCAGTCGGTACGCAATCAAACAAGCACAAAGCGGTATCTTTTCCGAGAACGCTTTTCGTAGCATTGATGAAACACGAAAGAACAAGTGGTTCACCCCAACAGCAAGAGGGTGGCAGGTAGCTCCCGAGATACAAGAAACCGTTGAATTTTTGGACCGAAATCTTCTCCATTCTCATACGGAATATGAACTGATGCAGAAAGCGGAAGGACGGTTTGATCTCATCTGCTGCCGGAACTTACTCGTCTACTTTACAAAGCCTAAGCGAAACAAGCTTATTGGGACACTTGTACGTTTACTGAAGCCCAATGGAGAGCTCGTTGTTGGGGCAGCGGAGGCGGTTATTCTTCCTGCACGTGATTGGGAGCCAACTGGCCCACTCACTTTTCGTCTCCGTAAACAAAGCATCAATTCACCAGTCGTGAAGCAGAAATCAATTCAGAGGAACACCCACAAAAAACACAATTTCGCCGAAGTAGAAACCATCCAATGTGGATATAACAAACCAACAATCCTCTTCGATAATGTCACTTCTACTCCT
>DONH01000360.1:541-7876 GCA_003509235.1 Planctomycetaceae bacterium | reverse complement strand
GACTGGTCACGTAATGGTTTTCGTCCCACTCCCGTTGTTCTGTGATTGTCAATGTTAAATCCAGTGTACAACTCCTCGTTATCACCGCCATCCATACCGTTTGTGTAGTGTTCTGGCATTAAGTACTTTTCACCAATTAGGTACGTCTTCGTAGTACCGTCTGTAATCTGAGCAAAAGTAACCTGACTTCTCATTCCAAAAATACCAGTAAAAATTCCTGTCATATCTGGCCATTCATGTGAGTCGATATCCGTGAGATCAATGAAACCAGTTGCATATTGTGGAAAATCCACACCAGCATTTGCTGCGTAGTCCGAACGAGCAACTCTTGAAAGTGGGTTAGAACCATACGGACGAAGTGAACCTGACCAGTAATCTGTACTGAAAGTACTTGCAGGCCTTCGTGACGGGCAAATAAAAACCGATAGTGGGGTTTCAATTCTAGATTTTGCCCCCGCTAATTGTTCATTAGTCCAAGAGTTTGGAGAACCATCACTTCCTTGTAAGTAAATGGTTTCTTGTTCAATAAAGGGCAAAACCTGATATGCCCATCCTCCGGGTTGTTCAATACCGCTGCCCCTATCTGGATCACCGGTCCAGTCCCAACCCCAGCCACCTGACGGGAAATGGTTATTTGCTGCATAAAAAGTCATACAACCTAAAGAAAGTTGTTTTAAATTATTCGAACAATACGTTCTTCTTGCGGCCTCTCTCGCCTGTTGTACGGCTGGTAATAATAACCCGACTAGGATGCCAATAATCGCTATTACGACCAGTAGTTCGATCAGCGTGAACGCAGTTCGTTTAGACATATCCATGCTTTTTCTCCTACAGGTTCGAGCGAGTGCAGAGTGCTGAAGGAGCAACAATTACCGGAACACCCCCTAGAAAACCCATGCTACTTCAGTTGGGTGGCAGCAGCAAGCCTTTTGAGCCGACCTCGAAAGACCTGACTACAGGGTAATGTCTTATGAAGAGTTGCTGAAGATTATGAGTCAGTTATTGCTGGATTAGTCTGCAATGTTGGTGGCTTAACATGGAGTCCCTGTTTTCAAAACCTAGAAATTTCTAAACCTAGAAAAAAATTCTAGGCATGCATCTGATAGTACTAGGGTTGCCAAAAGGAGGTCCTGCTACATGCCCTCCCTTCTTTAGTAACCGTGTGTCTGACCTGCTGTTGTTCGTCCCCGATAAACCTCTGCAATGGATGCAATAAGTGAAACAAACGGGGAATTTGGAATGAGTTGTCGAAACTTTTGAGTTACGTTACAACGCATGAATCCAAGTGGTTTTGGAATTTTTGTAGAGGTTGGCTGGAAAATTCTGGGGGCCGAAAGGTCGCATGTTCAATTCATGTCGCCCCGACTTGTCCATTCAACCTTATAAATAAGTCGCGAACGTAAGCGGGGTGCAACGACTGCAAGTCAGTACCTGAATTGAATGCTTAAAGTTTCATAATAGATATTTCATCATGATAGATAACTCGTGCATTCTTGATTTTGGATAGGTCATAATCAGGCTTATAAATTCCCCACTTCAAATACGTGCTGTTGTCTTTTTCGTTCTGCATATTTGCGCCACTGAACGACACCACTTCTAAATATTCTTCCTCATCTCCCGACCTGACAAACGCTTTTAAGCTGCCCTTGGCTCCAGAAGACCATCGGATATCAAAGCGGAAGTCGTACCACCTCCCTGCCTTGTAGTTCTTGACCAAAGGGTCTTGTCGCCTGTTGTTCAGACCATTCGAACGCAAAACAATGTCATTGCCTTTCACAGCAACGAAAATATCTGGCCCACCTTCAAAGCGTTTGAATTGCCAGAAGATATCTACTGATTCCCGGCTGTCTACTTCCCAATCTGCTGGCAGGTACGTGCTGAACTGGTAACGGCAGTGATCTCCTTTGTTGTACCGTGATTCCTTGTCGTACATCGTTGTAGATTCCGCTCGGTGGGCATTGTGCGAAATATATTCTTTTGCACTCTCAATCTTGTGACAAATGGAGTGTTTGCCACCACGCGAAACAGTACCAGATCGGCTGATAGCGTCTTTGGCTCTTGGCAAATCTTTTTCAAGACCAGACGTCACTTCATCCGCTTCATAGCCTATAAAAAAAACCAGGTCTTTGCTGTCGTTACTGCCCAGTAAAACGAGTGACACTAGACAATACAGTTGTTTCATTTCACTTTCCTTCAATCCTTACAAGTGCCACTGACTTCAAAGACGCCCACGAGATAGTTTAATGGAAGCAATACGAATTAAGTGATTTTCTTTTTTAATTTTCAAGAACAGTCGTGACGGCGAACATCATAGGACAATTATCGATAAAAGGACGGTGCTGCATTGGTTCTTTATTCATCAGCAACGGTGTTGCCTTACCTGTCGTTGCTCATACCCGATAAACAATTGGAATGAATACAGCGAATGACGGGAACGGGGGTGCTTATCAGCTTCCATGATCATCACGCAGCTCGTTCATGATGTCAGCAACGCTCGTGACATTATCAATCGTCCCGACGCTTTTGCCCGCTTGGAAAAAGTCTCTGTACCCTGATCCCCAAAGGCTGGCCTTTTTTAGTTTCATGCCCGACATAATCGCATAGAACGCGCGCATCCAGTGTTTGGTCCAACGGCCCTTCAGCAGTTGCCTTGCCAGCCAGCCGGCCTTGAGCCCAAGTCGTTTGATGTACGGCGTATTGATGACCGAAACAGGCACGCCTGAGATTCTGTCGGTCAGAACGATGTCTGCCGCCTTGGATTCAATAATCGCATTCTTATAGTCGTCATGCGCAGCAGATTCTTTGCTGGCAATAAAGCGAGTTCCCATCTGGACGCCAAGGTAGCCAATTTTCAGGGCCTCGTGAAATGTATGACGGTCGCCAACACCGCCCGCGCAGATTGTGGGCATTCCTAATGGTGAAATCTCATCGTAAAGAGCCTGAGGTGTGAGGTCACCAGCATGACCACCCGCACGATTGTTGACGCAGATGAATCCATTAACGCCATTGTCGAGTGCTTTCTTTGCATGTGTGGCATTAGTGGCGTCATGAAAAACAATGCCACCCACCTGGATGGCCTTGTCCACAACCCAACGTGGATTTCCAAGAGCCGTAACAAAAAACCGAACGCCTTCTTCCAGTGAGATATCCATCCATTCCTCTAAACGTTTCCGATAGGTGCCGCTGCTGCCCTCAACCAGCATGTTGACTCCAATCGGTTTGCCCGTCAGCGATCGAATGTACCGGAGACCTGCGCGATAGTCGTGCCCATACACGTACGTCAAACTGATCGGTTGCACGATCCCGATGCCACCCGCCTCGGACGCTGCTGCAACCAGTTCGGGGTTTGAACACGGATACATGGCGCCACAAATGATCGGGCTTTCAATGTCCAGAAGACGTGTGAACGTATTTGTGTATGGGTTGTCAGGACCGTTCATGGTGCGAGCTATTTCTGGCTGATCAATGCCTTGTTCATTAGATGTCCTGTTGCAGCAGCCAGTCTTCCAGCGTCACATGTTCGATGCTGGGCGCTCGCAGCAGATTCGTCCGTTTTGGCAGAACAGCAGACAGCCAGCCGTACCGAACGATTCTTGACAGCGTATGCATTGGCAGCCGTTCTTTCGTGAGTAGAGCCACGTTTGCAGCCAGTCGGCTAAACGTTGCGGGAATAATGTTGGGTTGCGGGCCAATGTGGATGACTTTTTCCACACCGCGTGCGAGTGTTGCGTCCACGGCCTCCCAAAGCAGTTGTGGCTTGTCGATCCACTGAGCAACAACTTCCCGGGTGTTGTCGCCGTCATAGCTGAAATCACCGGTCGCCAGCGAAAACAGAGGAGTTGTGGGGGCGGTGAATCCACCTTCGATGGTATGCATCAAAAACTGAGCGCGATCTGTGATGTTTCGCTGCCAGACAATGGGCGTATGGAGCGGTGGCCATTTGTCATCATTCAACCTGACGGAAATGCGTTCTGTGGTGATCTCTCCCTTGCGTTCTTTTAATCGCTGAACAGTGTCTTTCTGGCCGATCAGCAGCATCGAATTTGGAGCCAGAAATGTTGATACTCCGATTACTCCATTTCCCTCCGCGTTGATTTCCGTGCAAAGCCGATGTACGTTTTTGCGTGGAATAAATTTTCCGGAGCGGGAGAACAAAACACACAGCGTGACGTCGTCTGCAAGTTCAGCTGCGTCCCGTGACATCATGAGGGGAATCTTCAGGGCGTCGTCCAGCGTTAATACACCGCCGGCAGTTAACGCTGTCAATTCGCCGAGGCTAAAACCGTACATCATGTTTGCGTCGGTCAGTGAGATCTCAAAGAATGTCTCGAGAATTTCAAGCTGTGCCAGTTCCATCGTGACAATCAGTGCAATCGACTCGTGGTACTCTTTGAGAGAGGCTTCTTTTTCAAGTCGAACTCGTTGAGCCAGGTCGACCGGAAACTTCATCACGTCCGTGCAGATATCGCTCGCCCGCTGAAGGTGTTTTTCAACAATTTTTCCGTACTTCGGGTGACGAAGCAGTTCCGGTGTTCTTCCAAGATTCGTCGCGTTGTACCCACGGAATGCAAAGGCGCTTTTGCCAAGCCCTTTGGCTAACTGCTCGCGAGTCACAACTGGATGTGTTTCGGAGTTCCTATTCATTTTCTTTGGCAGTTGTTGGGTTCGAGAGGGAATGATATCGATGCGCCATGTCCTTGCCTGTTTCGGCCATTCCTGGCGGCACGTTCATTGGGAAGAGGCAACTATCCCTTATCGTTAGCCTATTGGTGCGATTAATTTCAGTTCTTGGCAATCTCGTCTTCAAGCCATTCAAAATCCCCTTGCATAAAACTTTTATTTAGTTTGAGCGTCGCGGCGTCATTGTTGCGGCCAATGTCACGGAATAGTTTTCCGATGCGTATTTCGGCTTCGTTGCAATAGTAGTCTGCAAGTTCAACTGCATTTTTCGCATTTGGACCATCTGCTTTTAGGCTGTCAGCATACGAACACGTCGCTGACATGATGAACAGCTCCGTTCCGATGTCCACGAATCGGTTAATCAGTAATTGCTTCTCTGCCATTTTTTTCTGATGGATCGCCATCTTGTGAAACAGAGTGCGGGACATCTTCTTACTGAGCCGTGCGACCATTCTCATGTGGTGATTCAGTCGTGCATTCATGCCAAATTGATTGGCGGACAGTACCGGTATCCAAAGTGTGGGATACCACAACGCATAAGTCTTCATCATCTTGAGAAATGACACGATCTTGCCACTGAGTGGCACACCTGGTTTGAAGAGTGCGCCAATATGCTGCAGATGGAAATCTAGTGCTTCACGCGCGATGAACAGATGCATGATCTCCGACGAACCTTCGAAAATAAGATTCACACGAGAATCTCTTAGTAATCGTTCAATCGCAATGCCTTCCTCGCCTCGTGCTCGCAGTGAATCCGCAGTTTCAAATCCTCGGCCGCCTCGGATTTGAAGCGTCTGTTGCAAGAGTTCATAGTGAGCTACGGTGTTGAAGAGTTTGGCAATGGCTGCTTCGAGCCGAATGTCAAAGTGTTTGTTGTCTGCCATATTGGAGGCCACCTTCCAGACAGCGTCCATCGCGAAAGTGTCCGATGCTATCTTCGCCTGCTTGCCAGCAATGGTTTCATGTTCGCCAATCGGATGTCCCCACTGGACGCGTTCGTTCGTCCATTTTCGATTGATCTTCATGCACCATTTGCTGCTGCCAGTCACGCCCGCTGGTATTGAAAGCCGTCCGGTATTGAGGGTCTTCAGCGCGAGACGCAGTCCGTCACCCTCTTCCAGAATCATGTTCTCCTTTGGGATTTTGACGTCCGTAAATCGGATCACGCCGTTGTAGAGGGCCTTCAGTCCCATAAACCGGCAGCGGTGTAAAACTTCAACACCGGGTGTGTCCATTTCGACGAGGAACGCGGTGATCTGTTTACGTTCTTTGCCTCGTACCATCTTTGGTGGTGTGACTGCCATGACGACGATAACATTCGCTTTTGTGCCGTTTGTGCACCAGAGTTTCTCACCGTTGATGATGTAATGCGAACCGTCTTCTGTCGGTGTCGCCGCTGTTGTCATCGCTCTCGGATCGGAGCCGGCATTTGCCTCTGTCAGTGCGAATGCAGAAATTGCACCGTCCCGAAAACGTGGTAGGAATTTTTCCTTCTGTTCATCTGTTCCAAACATCAGCAGTGGCTGTGGTACACCAATGCTTTGGTGCGCAGATAGCAGAGCGGTCAGGTTGCCGCAGTAACTTCCTGTCAGGTGCAGAGCCCGGTTGTAGTTGACCTGACTTAATCCGAGCCCGTTGTATTTCGTGGGAATTTTCATTGCAAAACATCCAAGTTCTGCAAGTCCCTTTAATACGCTGTCAGGAATCTCACCCGTCCTGTCAACTTCATCGGCGTCGTAGTTTGTTTCCAGATATGCTTCAAGCTTCTCAAGGAATGCGTCGCCGATCTTCTTATCTTCGTCCGACTGACGAGGGAACGGATGCATCAGATCCCACTTGACTTTCCCCTGGTACAATAGTGCAGCAAAGCTTGGATGGACCCATTCGGTTTCCCGCGAATCCTCGGCGAATTCCAGCGATGCCCGTGCTTCCTTGCCAATATTTTTATCGAACATACTCATAGTGCACCTGCTTCTTTCTGTTGTATTGCGCGTGCTTTCTGCGTGGTCTGCATGGCTTTAGGACGGGTAAAACGTGCCGTTCGTATCCGCCATGCTCAGCAGCAGTTGACTTGGTTCGAATCGATGCTGATCGAATCTGGCCTGAAATTCTTTGAGGTCTGCAACGATATGTCTTGCGCCCACCGAATCTGCATATCGCATTAATCCGCCGCGAAATGGTGGAAACCCAGTGCCGTAAATCATACCCACATCAATCGTACTGGCGGATTCAACCACACCTTCTTCAAGACAGCGGGAGGCTTCGTTAATCATGATGTAGATGAGGCGCTTGAGTGTGGTGTCATCGTCGAGCGTGAACGTTGCGTTTGCACACATATTCCGCACTTTGTTGCTGACTTTCTTTTGCTTGCCTGAATAGAGATAGAAGCCCTCGCCAGACTTCTTGCCTAGCGTACCCGCCTCATGCACCATCCTTAGGATCTCAGCGATACGCATGCGTTCGCCGTATGTGGATTCCAAGATTTGCGCAACGTGATACCCAACGTCAATTCCCACTTCGTCGGCCAGCTCCATCGGTCCCATTGGCATGCCGAATCGCCTGACTATATCATCAAGCCGCTTCGTGTCGATTCCTTCCTGGAAAAGGTATGCTGCTTCGTTCATGTACGGCAGCAGGATGCGGTTGACGATGAAG
>DONH01000360.1:0-247 GCA_003509235.1 Planctomycetaceae bacterium | reverse complement strand
AGCAGGATGCGGTTGACGATGAAGCCCTCTTTGTCTTTGACAACAATGACCATCTTGCCAAGTTGTCTCGCAAAGGAGACCGCAGTGGCCAGCGTTTCTTCGCTAGTTTTTTCTGTGGCGATAATCTCCAGCAGCGGCATGCGATGGACTGGATTGAAAAAATGAAACCCACAAACACTTTCCGGACGGTTTGTGCATCGGGCCATCTCTGTAACAGACAGTGATGACGTATTGGTAAAGAAACAGG
>DONH01000472.1 GCA_003509235.1 Planctomycetaceae bacterium | reverse complement strand
TTTTAGCTGGAGGCAAGGCTGCCATTGATCCTGACTTCCTTTGATTGATGAGAGCTAAGCTCTTAAAGATTCGATAGATAATAAGGGCGACGTACCTGGGGTACGTCGCCCTTTTGTTGTGCTTTGTATCTTGATTGGCCTCGCTCTTGCTATTCTCTTTCCCGATAATCATTTAGCAATGCGGGGGAGTTTTCGCGATGAAGTCCAAGAATTCCAATTTTTTTAGACTGTTGACGTTCAGTTTGTTTGTGATGATCGGTATGCTGGGCTGTGCTGATCAGGCTGTAGCCAGTGAAGAGAGTGTGACAATTCTGTCAGCAAAAGTTGAGTTGCTGACATGGTCACTGGTTGCTTTGGGTGGATGTTCCGTTTTGGGAATGGTTGGGGTGTGGTTGCTTGTGTCACGTAATAAATCAAATAAAATTAAAATTTTGTCAGATTACTTGGAGTCGGTGGGTAATGGGTCTGGCAGCCGTGAATCATTAGCTTCCTTAGGTGACAAAATTGGCGAAGCTCGTGGTGGTATACACCATATTGTTAATTACATAGATGAGTTGGAAAAACGGATCAAATCCAACGAAACTGTCCTATTTGAATCAGAGCAAGCAAAGTCTCAAGCTCAAAAGCAAGAAAAAGAAGCGCGTGAAAAGGGTGAGGCTGCTCGTTGCGAAGGGTTGCTTTCAGCTTCTCGGACCCTTGATGTTTCAGTGCAGGGTATAAGTACCGAGGCTCGAAATTTAGGAGAATCCTCTGACCGTGCATTGACAGGAGCTATGGATCAGCAGCGTTATATCACGGAAGCAGTATCCGCTATGGAAGAAATGAATTCCACTGTTTCAGAGACTGCTGCCAATGCTGAGGCCGCTGCTCAAGAAGCGGTTCAAACAATGGAAAATGCCGGGAATGGGGCAACTATAGTCAGTAAGACCCTTACATCCATCAGCAAGGTTTCTGGTGATTCTCAGGCTTTGGCTGACCGGGTCGCCGGGCTTGGGGAGCAGGCGGAAGGGGTTGGCAAGATCATGGGTGTCATATCCGATATTGCTGATCAAACAAACCTGCTTGCATTGAATGCTGCCATTGAAGCGGCCCGGGCGGGTGAAGCGGGACGAGGGTTTGCCGTTGTGGCCGATGAGGTCAGGAAGTTGGCTGAGAAGACAATGGATGCCACTAAGGATGTTGGGACGGCAATTGACGGTATTCAGGAACAGGTTCACCTTACCATCAAGGGAGTGAGAGATATGACTGAGCTTGCTGATGGAGCCGCATCGCTTGCTCATGATTCCGGGGAGGCATTGGAAGAAATAGTCCATTTGGCAGAGAGCAGTGCTGATAGGATTCGTTCTATTGCGTCTGCCTCGTCCCAGCAGTCGATCGCCAGTGAAGAGGTGACGCGAACCATTACCGAGATTCATTCCATTTCACAGAATACAGGTGAGCAGATGGAGTCGGCCATGGCGGCCCTTGGTTCATTAACAGCCAGGGTGGACGAGCTTTCAACTATGACGGGTGTTTTTCGCATGGTAGGTAATGGGACCGTGCAGGATGTAATACGCAGGCTCGCTGCTTCACCGAAGATTCATTCCAAGGATCGTGCACAGCAGGAAGACGCCATGCGTAGTGCTTTACGTGCAAATGAATTCCTTGAACTCTTGTACCTTACCGATGCTGATGGAGTACAGACGGTCAGCAACATGGGAGGAAGAGTCACAGACTTTTCGGAAGACAAAACCGCATATGGTAAAAACTGGAAGGACAGAGCCTGGTTTTCCGGTGCAGTTGAAAACAAGACGTTTTATATATCTGAAGTCTATGTTTCTTCTGCTTCTGGAGATAATTGCATCACCGTATCAAGTCCTTTTTTTGATGAGAATGGACAGGTGAATGGTGTCATTGCGGCGGATGTGAGAGTCTAGACTTTCATTGTTATAATGATATTTCAAACGAGTGAGAGAGTAGGGTCTTGTTTGATGGAAGTTAGGCTCTTTTATATTGCATGAGGGCGTTTCCGATGACGATAAGACCCAGCCCTGTAAAAGTTGATGGCAAAATTGTTTCTCCGATGAGGAAGTGAATCAATATAAGCGACAAAAAAGGTGACAGGAAAATAAGATTCGCTATCCGTGCTGTCCCTCCACCATCAGGTTTGGCTGCATACTTCATGGCGGTGAGCCAGAGTACGAAAGTGATTCCCATCTCGAAAAGCCCTACGTAGGCGCCTCCTGCAACAGCTTCAAGTGTCAGCGTCGGCATTTGGGAGTATACTAGTGTCGCTATGAATATGAGTGGCAGGGCTGTTGAGAAGTTGAGGAAGAGCCCGACAATGGGGTCAATTGTACTTTTCGTGTTTCCTATCCAGTACAAAGCCCAGATGATCGTCGATGTCAGGGCGAGTGTTACTCCCATGGGGTTGGAAAAGTTGAGAGAAAGAATCTGGCCGTGCGTTGATATGATCAGCACCCCTGCATAACTGATCAAGATGGCAACGACCTCTTTGAACCGTAGTCTTTGACCGAGCAGTGGGACTGACAGAATCGAAAGAGTAATGGCCCAGGTGTAGTTGAGTGGTTGAGCTTCCTGGGCGGGAAGCAAGTCATATGCTTTGAACAAAATGATGTAATACAGGAATGGGTTGAGTACTCCCATACCGGCAGCAAACAGATATTGTCTTGCAGAAAGATGGCGTAGGGCGGTGATTTTCCCCTGAACAATAATTATGGAACCTAGGACCAACAGTGACACTGTGCAGGCGCACAGCAGCAGTTGGATTGGATCAAGATGGCGTAGGGATATCTTGAAGGCTGAGGCGACAGTGGACCAGATGCCCACTGTCGCCAAGCCGTATAATAAGGCTTTTGTGCTGTTGGTCACACTAAATAATTACATGCTTCTTGATGTGGCTGACCACTTCATCCGGGTCATCAGTGACCTTGAAAAGATCCAGGTCATCTTCGTGGCAGAACGAGTTGGTAACAAGCTGATCCTTGAACCAGTCGACAAGGCCACCCCAGAATTCGGAACCAAACAGGATAATGGGGAACGGCTTGATGCGATGTGTTTGAATAAGCACCAATGCTTCGGCCAACTCATCCAGAGTACCATAACCGCCAGGCAGGGCTACATATGCCATTGCGTACTTTATGAACATCAGCTTACGAATGAAAAAGTACCTGAAATCACTGCGGATATGCAGGTATGGGTTGTTGTGCTGCTCCATCGGCAGGTGGATGTGGAGTCCGATGGACTCTCCTCCATTTTCGAATGCTCCTTTATTTCCAGCTTCCAT
>DONH01000138.1 GCA_003509235.1 Planctomycetaceae bacterium | reverse complement strand
CGTGACTATCGAAAATTACTTCGTGAATCAACCAAACAAATTGCACGAAATACTCTCTCACAATTGATCATTTTTGCGACAGGTGGTGACATTGAATTTTCTGATCGCGATGAAGTCGAACGCATTCTTTCTACGACACAAAGCGATGGATATCCTCTCCGAAGTCTTGTCCACCACGTCGTTACAAGTCCACTGTTCAGGAATCGATGATGCACACACCGCTCTCACGACGCACTGCATTAAAAGCTTCTGGAATTACAGTTGCCTTGCCTCTTCTTGAATCCATGAGCATGGCAGTCGGCGACACTCAGATTACGCCACCGAAGCGAATGGTGTGTATCTGCAACACGCTTGGCCTCCATGCACCGTCTCTGTTTCCTCAGAGAACAGGCTCCGATTATGAAAGTACGGAATACCTAGAAATTCTTAAACGTCATCGTGAGAAGTTCACGCTATTCGCTGGTCTTTCACATCCCAACCAAGTAGGGAAAGATCCTCACGACACCGAGATGACCTTTCTGACATCTGCAAGAAACCCCGGCCTCGGAGGTTTTCGAAACACGATTTCACTTGATCAGTTTGCTGCCGAAAAAATTGGAAATGTGACAAGATACCCATCTGTCTCACTGAGTAGTAACAGAAGGAAAAGTCAATCTTTCACAAGAAACGGTGTGATGATCCCTGCTGATGATATGCCGTCTCAGGTGTATACAAAATTATTTTTACGTGGAAGTCAAAAAGAAATCAGACAACAGAGACAACGCCTAGCAGATGGCCATAGCACTCTGGATAGTGTAATTGAGCAGATACGATCAATAGAACGCACAATACCCAGTGCCGATAAACGTCAACTTGAACAATATTTTGACTCCATTCGGGTTGCTGAAACAGAATTAAATAATTCTGAAGTATGGCTCGATCGACCGAAGCCCAGTGTACAGACTGCACCTCCAGAAAATATTGCCGACCCGTCTGATCTAGTTGGTCGTGTACGGTCGCTCCTCAACCTCATTCCACTTATTCTCCAGACAGATTCATCACGAGTGATATCAGTCGTTATTCAGAGTGACCATGGAACTCCAAAGATTGAAGGTGTGTCCGATGGCCATCACCCTCTTTCTCATCATGGACAAGACCCGGAGAGAATCGCACAGCTCAAGATTATTGAAACGGAAATCCTTGCGTGCTTGAGTGATTTCCTTGATGGTTTGAAACAGCCATCTGAAAATGGATCGGGTTTACTCGAACAGACCTCAGTTCTCTTTGGTAGCAACCTAGGAAATGCAAATGCTCACGACCCCAGAAACCTTCCGATCATTCTGGCCGGTGGGAAGCATAATCATGGCAGGTTTATTCAGCACAACAAAAAAGACAATGTTCCTCTGTGCAACCTGTTTGTATCCCTTCTTCAATCAATGGGCATTGAGTCCGATCAATTTGGATCAAGTACCGGGACACTCGATATTTAGTGTATCTTGAGTAGTGCAAGAAGCTCAATCGGCTTCTTGTTCACACAAATACCAATTTATTGTTACTCGAACGTATGAAACGGTAACGCGCTTCGTAGAAAACAACATCAGTCTCGGTCACTTCAGTATCTTTGATTTATATCATGAAATTTCTCTTTTCATTCGTTAGCTTTATCTTGATTTGCAATTATGCAGATTCCAGTCAAGCAGAGTCGCGTCCATCAAAACCCATCAGTCTTGCCACAATTGATGGTCGAAATTGGCTTGTGGACTCACACGGCAATCCATTCTTTGCTCATGGCATTACACATGCCAGCAACAATCGCAATGCATTTGATTTCACAGAGTTTTCCACTGCCTGTAAGCGGCTTGGTTTCAACGCCTATGGATACGGCTGTCCTCCTCAGCTGCGGGGTGACATGCCCTACGTTGAAAGCTGGAACCATCTTGTTCCTATGTCAACCTATCGAGATGCTGGTAGCTTTCATTTCATTGATATTTTTGATCCAAAAGAACAAAAGCGGCTCGAGATTGAGGTGAAGGCTAGTTGCGAAAAGAGCCTTCAAAATCCTGAAAACGTTATTGGCTATTGTTGGACTGACCTCGGTGCCTGGCCTCTTGACAATTCAACCGGCAACAACTGGGTTGATTTTATAAAGTCACTCCCTTCAAATGCACCTGGGCAACAGGCGTACCAAGAATTTGTAACGGTATGGAAAGATGATGAAACTACATCACAGGACGAAGCCTTTCTTCGTTTAATCGCACGCGAATACTTTCGTATCGTTGGCACAGCGAACAGAAAGTACGACCCCGATCATCTGATCTTTGGCGATCGTTTTTCATTCCAAACATTCAATCCTGCTATCGTCGAGGAAATGCTACCATATGTTAATGCCATAGCCGTGCAGCCTTACTTCATGGAATCATTTCCGAAACAGAAACTTGATGAAATTCATCGATGTACTGGCAAGCCAATCCTCTTATGTGACTTTGCCATCCGATTTCAGGATGGTGACAAGAATATTTCTGCATGGAAACTTGCCGAGGATTCTGTGGCTGCCGGAAAAGCGTACGCTGAGTATGTAAAAGCTGCCCTCAA
>DONH01000206.1 GCA_003509235.1 Planctomycetaceae bacterium | reverse complement strand
GGTCGACGGCGGACAGTTCCACCGCCCCTTGCTGTCGCTCTCGTGGATCCTTCTGTACGCGTTGTCCGTGCCATAACGGAAGTTGGGGACCAAATTGTTCTGTCAGAACGCGTGCCATCTCTTCGGGAAGAAGTTCATGTCCTGCGGGTTGAGGATATGGGTCCTCGACCTCTTGTTCTATCAGGGCGTCGGTGTCGTGAAATTGGTATTGTGCAATTACTTGTTGCGGGAACAGCTGACCTGGCACGACGTCTCGACATCAATCCTGAACAACTTGTACTCGATCCATCAATGGAGCGAGGCTGGAAGGCTGCTGTAGTAAGCCTCTTCGGACCAATCTCCAGTGACAGCGTCGCAAGGGTTCGCGTCAGGCTTGAGGAAGCGATCACTTCAAAAGCAAATTTCCTTTGTCTCAGGATTGACTCAGCTGGTGGATCACCCGAGCAGAGTCTTGTGCTTGCACGTTGGTTACGTGAAATCAATCCTGCTGAAGTAAAGACTGTTGCATATATTCCAAATCAGGCGCGTAGTGATGCTGCCCTGATTGCGCTAGCATGTGATGATGTTGTTATGAATGAGACAGCCGTTCTCGGGGGGGAAGGTGCATCGACCATTGATGCTCGCCAGGCTGATGCAATTGAGGCAGCATGGCAAAAGATAATGCAGGGTAATTTAAAAAATTTAGAAGCACTCCCTCTTGCGCTTGTCTTACCGGAGTACGAGGTAAGTAGATTTGTTCAGCAGTCCACGGGGAGAACAGAGTATTTCAGTTCGAGTGCACTCCTTGTAAGGAAAGACAAGGCTTCGTGGAAGAAACAACAAGACCTTGCTCCCGGCCCTCTGCTCGTTGATGGGTTTCAGGCTGAAGCCTACGGATTAACAGATCAGCCCGTGACCTCGTTCTCTGAACTCGCAGAACGCTATGGGCTCGGTGACGACGTAACACGTATCGAACCTGGGTGGGCTGACCGGTTGCTTGATGCACTTGCGAGCCCTGGCCTGGCCTGGCTTCTACTACTCATCGGGGGCGTTGGTCTTTACATTGAAATACAGACACCCGGACTTGGGTTTGGTGGATTTATCGCCATGGTGGCATTCATCATTTATTTTTGGAGCCAATATCTCAATGGAACTAGCGGCTGGTTGGAAGTCATGCTTTTTCTGGCTGGAGTCATCTGTCTCTCTGCTGAAATTTTTATTGTGCCAGGAATAGGTATTCTTGGTTTGGGTGGTGGGCTTCTTATCGTCGCCTCATTGGTGTTGGCAAGCCAGTCTTTTGTGCTTCCAGCAAACAGTTATCAGGTTCAACAACTACAGGCTTCACTGCTAGGTATTCTTGGTGCAGGGATTGGCATTGTTGCGTTTGGTGTTATTGTTCGACGCTGGCTTCCCTCGACACCAGTCCTACGACATGTTCTCCTTGTACCACCGGAACGTGATGCTAAGACTGAAGGGGTTACATTTGAACATCTCATTGGAAAAACGGGTATCACTGTGACGCGTTTGGCTCCGGCTGGAAAAGCTGAAATCGAAAATCATGTACACGATGTCTATGCGGATGACATGCTTATTGAATCAGGAACGGCAGTGTACGTTACTGCGGTACGTTCTGGTCGTATCATGGTTGTTCCGTATTCGCAGGAGACAATATGAGTCCGCTATTCTGGATTACTGGCTTGCTCTTTGTTGGCCTCTTCGTGATGGTCCTTGAGGTCTTTATTCCATCCGGTGGTCTCCTTGGATTTGTCAGTATCGCAGCTATTGTGGCAGCGATCGCGACGGCGTTTGTTGAGCAGGGCATTGGCTCTGGATTTCTCGTACTTGCCATCACTGCAGTCGCAGTTCCTGCAACGCTTGCTGTTGCTTTTCATCTTTTTCCATCAACGCCACTCGGTCGGCGAATCATGCCGTCTCCTCCAGAGCCACACGAGTTGGTTCCGGGCAGAGAAGAGAGCGAACGGTTGAGCCAGTTTGTTGGTAGGCAGGGTCGAGTCACAGCCGATCTTTTGCCATGGGGGCAAGTGGAAATTTCTCAAGAAAAATTTGAGGCTGTGAGTCGAGCAGGTCCGATTGCCAGTGGAACCGTAATTGAGGTCGTAGGTGCAGAAGGCAGGGGGGTTGTTGTCCGAACGATTGAAACTAAGCCAGAACTTCGGGCGTTCCCCGAGCCTCTTGAGGACGGCCAAATAACCAGTTCACTGCAAGAAACAAGGGATGAAAGTCCGATTCCGAGCGCGAAAACGTTCGAAGAATTCAAATTTGATGATTATGAGAAGCCGTCGGGCGCTTGACTCAGTGGTTCAGTCGAAACAGGCTTGACACATTAGGTTGCCCGTAAAAATGTGGGGTGACATACCACGGAAAATATCACGGAGTTTTTCATGTCGGGTGTGCCTGGTCTCATCGTTCTGGTTGTCGGCGTTGTTCTTCTACTCATCGTGTTCGGCTTCCTTGCTCGCTACCTTCGTCTGTGGCTGCAATCGTACGCTTCAAGTGCTGGGATTGGTTTATTTGATCTCGTCGCAATGAGCTTTAAGAAGGTTAATCCAACAGTCATTGTTCGCAGTAAAATCATGGCTGTCCAAGCAGGCCTTGGAGATGAAAGCGGTATAACACTGCAAGCTCTCGAAGCACACTATCTTGCTGGCGGACGAGTACCTCTGATTGTGCAGGCGCTTATTGCTGCCTCGAAGGCCAATATCAGTGAACTGAATTTTAAGCTAGCAACTGCTATTGATCTTGCTGGTCGAAACGTTCGTGAGGCAGTACAAACAAGCGTCTATCCCAAAGTGATTGACTGCCCAGGACTAAAGAGTGGACGAAAAACACTCGATGCCATTGCAAAAGATGGAATTCAGCTCAAAGTCCGAGCACGAGTGACTGTGCGAACCAACCTGAATCAATTAATTGGTGGAGCAACAGAAGATACGATTATTGCCCGTGTGGGAGAAGGTATTGTTTCAGCTATTGGTTCATCTGAAACACACAGTGATGTTCTTGAGAATCCTGACGTCATTTCAAAAACAGTACTGACGCGTCGACTTGACTCAAATACGGCTTTTGAAATTGTGTCTATTGATATTGCTGATATCGATGTCGGAGTGAATGTCGGTGCTCGTCTTCAAGCAGACCAGGCCGAAGCTGATACGCGCGTCGCTCGAGCCAAAGCTGAGGGTCGCCGCGCAATGGCAGTTGCGCGTGAGCAAGAAATGATTGCTGGTGTTGAAGAAAGTCGGGCGGCGCTAGTCGAAGCCGAGGCAGAAGTTCCTAAAGCAACATCAGATGCGTTGGCTACGGGCAAACTCGGGATTTTGGATTACTACAAACTGAAAAATTTGCAGGCTGATACTGAGATGAGACGGTCGATTGCGGCAACGCCTTCGCCGATTGCATCGCCCGCCTAATTCACGTGACACATCAATAGAGTGGTCTCGTGTGATTCTCATGGAGTAGGAAAGGAGAGGGCATATGTTTGTTAACCCACAGTTCGGTCAACTTTTTGCGGCTGGATTTGACTGGCTGGAAGCCGTCTTGCCACTGCTTTTTGTTTTCATCTGGGTTATTTCCCAGGTGTTTGCGTTCTTTCGTCGAGTAGGTGGTCGTGAGCAAGCCATTGTTGACAACGATGAAAAAGAAGTAGACCCTGAGATGTTTCTTGAGGAACGTTTCGGAGAAAGGCAATGCAAAGGCTGCGGGGCATCATTTGTAGCACCCGTTCTCGCAATTATTGATTGTCCTGAATGTGGTCGTTTAACACCACCTGAGATTGACGGAAATGAGATTCCAGAACAGAACGAAGTACTTGATCCTGTTGAAGCAGAGATCAGTGCTTTTCTGAATAGATACATACAATCAAAGCAACCATCACCAGTTCCTGCTGAAGGTATTGAAGATAAGATTGTCTCACTGCCGATATCCGACGAGGTTAGTCGAACAAATCAAGCAGCTTCCCGGACGCTTGTTCAACAGGGAAGGCAAACGCAGTCGCCACCTCAAGAAGATGGCGAAATAACTCGCCATATCCACGAGGTATTCGATCAAGAACTCAACCATCTTCCAGACGGAGTCGTTGAGAGTCCATGGGCCGATCTTCGAGATAATTCGAAAAGCATGGTGAACACGAGCGGTCAGGCACAAAAAGAGGAAGCCCCCGATTTCAGACTTGCTACAATGCTGAAAGATCCTGCTACCAGAAAGCAATTGTTTATTCTGAAGGAAGTTCTTGATCGCCCAAAAGATCTTTGGGAGTAACACACGTTGTTTGTGCTGTGGTCATAATTCCTTTTCAAACAAATAAATTTTTTTGACGGCACTATCATGGCAATGACAGCACAGCATGCTGTCATACCAGCATTGTTGCGGCAGCTTCCCGAGTCCCAGCTAAACCGCCCAAGCACACCCTCTTAAGAGGGGGTGCTTGGGCGGTTATCTACGCCTTCATCGAACCTTAG
>DONH01000204.1 GCA_003509235.1 Planctomycetaceae bacterium | reverse complement strand
TTCGTCCCATTGACTTATTTCAGAAGGCATGACTTCTTGCACAAGATCTCGACCAACGAGTTTGGGCGCTTTCCGAGCCATTTGTACGAGTTTCTCTTCCTGAAGAATTTCACTTGAAACAATACCAGTCATCGCTCCTTGAATTCGGATGTGGCGAACAAGAGCTCGTGTGTCGATACCGCTTATGCCTACAACACCGGCTGCCTTCAGATAATCATCAAGCGTGCCGGTTGCGGTAAAGTTACTTGCCCTTCGGCTAGCTTCCCTGACGACGAAACCGGCCATTTGAAGATGATCGCTCTCTACATCGTTAAGGTTAATTCCATAGTTGCCGATCTGCGGGGCAGTCATGGTAAGAATCTGTCCGCGATAGCTTGGGTCAGTAAGAATTTCCTGATACCCGGTCATTGAGGTATTGAAACAGACTTCTCCAGTCACCGTTCCCTGGTGACCAAATGCATCACCCAAAAAAAATGTCCCGTCTTCGAGTGCAAGGGCTGCTTGTGCCACACCAAAACTCCTTTTCGATTTGGATTGTCGAACGGTGGAAACCTTGAAGGCGATTACACCGCTCCTGATCATAGCAGCACAAACTGCCGCGAAAACCAGTATGGTTCGTCTGCCGCAAAACACACAATTTCTCGGCTCAGGTTATGCTTGCAAAGGTGCAAAAACGGTGTGCGGAAGAATAAATGGCTTTTTGGAGACATTCGTATGTTGGCGTTGAGTCGAGCCAAAGTGCGTGAGGTTGATGCGGTAGCGATGGAGGAATATTCCCTCCCGGGCATTGTTCTCATGGAAAATGCTGGCCGAAATGCAAGTGAAGCCATCGTACGTCTATTCGACTCAATTTCAGACCAAGACATCGTCGTGGTAGTAGGCCCCGGAAATAATGGTGGAGATGGGTTAGTCATTGCACGGTATCTGGAACTTGCTGGAGCCAAGGTTCGGGTGGTACTTGCAGCGCCACCACAACGCTTCAGAGGAGATTCGTTAACGAATCTTGAAATTATCAATCGATCAGGCATACACCAGGTATGCCTCGCCGGGGCTGTTGCCGAACAGTGGCAGAATGCCTTGTCGTCAGCGACATGCGTAATCGATGCAATTCTTGGAACGGGTGCGACGGGTGCCGCAAGAGGTGATTCAAAAGTCGCAATCGAATCAATTTTAGGTCGAATGGAAATCGATCACCGGCCTTGTGTCATCTCTATTGATGTGCCGTCAGGTTTTGATTGTGATCGTGGAGTACCATGCGGATCCTGTGTTTGTGCCAATGAGACGCTGACCTTTGTTGCATCAAAACCGGGTTTTATGACGATTGATGCAAAACTTTATACAGGCAGAATTCAGATTATCGATATTGGAGTGCCACAAGTTGTACTGAATCGATTTGGTTTGTGATTTTCTGCAGGCTTTCAGACTAATACAGGTGTGTCAGCGCGGACCTCTTGGATGCACACCGTGCCTTCTTTCCTTTAGAACAACAGGAGTTCCGCGGAAACCGCGAGGAATAACCGGCCAGGAATCCGTGAGGAAGTAGGCATATGTTCCCTCAGGGAAATCAGGTGTGATGCAGAACCTCCCATTGCACTCATCGAGATCACCAGTACCTACAACAAATTCATAATCCTGGATAAAAGCTCCATCATATCGACCACCTGGCCCGGTACGGCCGCTTGGTCGTTCCCCTTTTTTTAATTGGAAACTTGTTGTGAGTTTTACAATGCCACTTTTTGGGTCGTCTGCTTTTTTGTAACCAAAAGCGTAGTACACAGGAAATCCGTCTGCGGCCCAGCCGATAAGTGGGGAATGCCTGTCCTGCTCATCTTTGCCTGCAACAAAATCCAGTTCTTCGAGTAATCCGGTAGGAAGGCCGTGGTAGTGATAGATGCCACCGGGTTGAACATGAGCATGGTTGGAATCAAGTCCAAGACCAACTGCTCCTCCAAGCGCTTCGTAGTTCCAGTCAGCGTCTCGATCACCCATCCAGAACTCTGCCGTACCAGGCTCAAAAAGAACGCCGTTGATGGCAATGCCGAAGGGCATATTCGGTGGGCCTCGACTGGTGCTCTGATGGAGAGGAGTTATCGTTTCGCTTCGGGCTGGTTGAAGCGGAATTTTGATTGTCCAATTCTGGGCAGCAATGATATTTGGATTACCTCTGTTTGGAAATTTTCCAACCGTATGCTTTGGAATGTCATTCGACTCAATGACTCGAAAGCCATCTTTTTCAGTTACTCGAATACGGTTTGCTGCGGGAGGTTTTTCGTTTGCTGGAACGAGCTCCAAGGTTTTTGCCCTAGAAACTCTATGTTTCCGCATCCGCGGAGGACCTTGAGCAAAGAGAACTATTGAAAAAGTGGCGGCGACGAGAACAAAGGAGGTGGCACGAAGCCAATACCTTGGCGTTTTTCTGGTTTCTTGATCCATTGACTTCTCCAGCGATTTTTTAACACGACCCTTTGGTTTGTCCGTTTCCCATGACGACATATTTATATGTGGTCAATTCCCTCGGGCCACATGGGCCACGTGCGTGGAGCTTGTCTGTCGAAATTCCAATCTCTGCACCGAGCCCAAGCTCACTGCCATCATTGAAGCGAGTGCTGGCATTGACGAGTACCACTGCGGTATCGACCCGCGCAGCAAATCTCTCAACAGCAGTTTTCTCCGAAGTTACGATTGCATCAGTGTGTCGAGATCCAAATCGGTTGATATGCTCGACAGCCTCATCAATTGAACGGACAATACCTATGGAAAGTTTCGGGCCCAGAAATTCTG
>DONH01000066.1:1901-8165 GCA_003509235.1 Planctomycetaceae bacterium | reverse complement strand
CCTCACCACAATCCTTACACAATCTTCTCACAACCTCATCTGCCAGCTTGCGGATCCTTGCATGTCCTGATGGAAAACCAATGCAGTCAATACTTTCAAAACCGATTGATAATCTCCTCATTGTTATCGGACCTGAAGGTGGATTTACCGATGAAGAGATCAGCACCGCGCAAGATCATGGTTTCCAACAAATGTCACTATGTCAAAATATTCTCCGCATCGAGACTGCTGCTGTGGCTGCCGCTGTAATCGCTGGTCAATGCAAGCATGCTTTGTAAGAGTTGTCATTCACTGCGAGACCTCTCATAAACTTACAACTTCTCGAACTGCTCTCGTCCTGAATACTTTAAACAACCGATAACCAATATCGTCACAATTTTCATAATGCGTGACGTTCCATCACATAGTAGCAGCACGCAGCCACGAAACCTCTGTATCGTGTTGAAGTGCAGTCACATCCTGTCAGAGGCAAGGCCTTCTCTAAACGTTATTAGAAAGAAGATTAATGTGACTTGCATCCAACGAGCCGGTGAATCCGCCACCCGCTAAGTACATTTCACTAAATCGATCACATGATAGAAAGAGAGTATGCCCAGGCATCGCCAGCTTCAGACGATACCTGAGAACTCGTTTTTCTAAGGCACTATAGAAATCAGCCTGCTCATTCATAAATGAAAAGCTGGCTACTGACCCTAAAATTCTCCAATAACTTCTCCCCGACTGCGAGAGCTCAAGGCACGATAAACATTGATGTCGATATTTTCATTGATCGACCGTACGGAACCGTCACACAGTGTGAATTGGGCATTTCCTTGATGCGGTGCAACAACACCACGGTCGGGCCCAAAGTTGACTCCCGTATCAGTGGACTGACGAGCACGATTCGGACCGAACTCAGCGTCGAATAACACCATATGGCCGTGATCGTCCTCCGGATCATTCTCATCACGGCAAGCAGCTGCCCACGCATTTTCATAAATCAAGTGCCCCGCACCTGATGTAATAAAATCACCATTTTCATCTTGAATTGGACCATTATGGCGTTCACCAATGGCAAGTGTTTTCGACAAACCGTCTGAGATGTCACGGAATTTTATTTTACTGTTGCGATAAAATACTCCCTGACAAGGATTGTAGTTCGGATTCGATTCTACTGATTCCGGACCTGGTGTCGCATCGAGATTGACCCATTGACTCTCGGCTGGTTGCGGATTGGTTGCTTGCCCTTCTGCTGGCCCCCAGTTAGCACAATAGCTTGAGCCAGCATAATACGAGGGAGTGGGTGATGATCCACCAGAGTCACGAGCAACGAGCATATTCGCAGAAAATGTATCGGAGGGGCAAAGGTAGGGCGAGACAGACGTTTCGCGAGCCGATTTATTGGCTGGCAGAAAGCAAGGAAGATCGAATTCAAAGCGATCATACAAAGCTTGTTTTTCCATTATTGGAAGAATCATTGCTCCCCATGCAAAGCCCTTATGGTTTGCAGCATCATCCTCACCAGAGATATCACTTGATTGCGAATCATACGTGACTCCACTGGTGTAGAGATAACCTGGAGGTAACGCACGATTTGCAGATTCGAAACTATGCAGTGCTAAACCAACTTGCTTCAGGTTATTTTTACAGGCACTACGGCGCGCAGCTTCTCGAGCTTGTTGAACAGCAGGAAGAAGAAGGCCAACCAAGACACCTATTATTGCAATCACAACGAGTAGTTCTATCAAAGTAAACGCTTTTGGCTTATGAGTTTTCATGGGATTCTCCAAATAATTGTATGAATGTCTGTTTCTATTTTTGATTGCATGCTTCCCTCTGAATACACAGACGGATCCTCATACAAACGTGGTTATGTAATCCCAACGGTTTTCAGCCAGACGAAAGCCAGAAAAACTGGTTTTCAGTTGAAGCCGGTCTGAGACCTGAGTGGAATTAAACACTTCGAAAAGTGTTGACTAGCACCGAGAGCAACTCAGCGCAGCCGATTTAACAGACAGATCGAGGAGGAGGAACCGGAGGAGCCGGCCCCTCGATACCAAAGAGTGCTGCTATCCAATCGTAGTTCCTTTGTGAGTCTAACGAGGAAGCAGTTACTCTTGTCGTACTAGGCAGTGGAGAATAAATCTGGAACGTTACCATGGACCAATGTGATGCTTGGTGAGCAATGATCGATGTTTCAGATGTTTTGAAAATTGAAACAGCACCATCTGTTTGGTTTCGATGATGCTCGCCTGTGAAGGCCCGACCAGCGAAATGCAGATGCTGGTGACCATGTTGAGGCCCACAATGTGAAGCATTGTTACCATGGCTGTGGTTCCCGTGGCTATGACCTCCGCGGATATGGTCTTCAACCATATGATCCCCAGGTGCAGATACCTGATGCTCATGCTGAATGCCCACCACCATGCTGGAAACAATCAGTGACATCCCAAGAAGGACTGACACTGCAGTTTTCAAAATGTAGGGCACCGTTTTCATAATTCAGCAGAAATCCTTCCACCTATAAATTACGAGAAAATTCCAATAACTGCAAAGAAGTATTTTAAATCTGCCTAAAAAACAAGGAAATATTAAGTGGACAATCCAGCCGTATTTTAATTTTAGCACTCCTGCCGAGGGTATTTCATTTTTACGACTGATCTGCATTTTTCGTAATTTGTACCCGAACGGGTAACGGCAAAGGATACAAACATTCCGCTGGCATCTAGATTGCCGCTCCGTGCGCACTGTTTTCAACTCCCGAACTGACAAGAGACTCTGAAAAAGACATGGAATCTCTAGGCAATGCAGAACACTGAGTACGACGTGGTGTCGTTCCCTGTGGGACTCCTTAAAAGTTTAGGACTTCTCCTCCTGCTCTCGTTCCGAGTGCTTTGAATAACGGATAGTCAATATCATCACGAATAAAGTGTGTCGATCCATCACATAGAAGAAACACAACGCCACCAAAGTGACTACTGCTAAAGTGCACGATATGGTTTGTATGATTTGGTGTCTTCCCTGACATCATTCCACTTTGTCCAACATGCCCAAGTACCAGTGAGCCTGGTCCTTCTTTCATCATGGGCATCATTGCCATGCCGGCATCCCGAAGAACTCCAGGAACGGCTGCGTACCACGTGCTATTGGCTGCATATGGTCCCTGATCAAAAAATTCATGGACATGCTTTCGCTCACCTACACAGATTGTTGTTGAGAGTCCGTCACGAATATCTCGAAATCGAATATCACTATTACGAAAGAACACTCCATTCCCTTGCCCAACTTCAGTCGTCACACTATTCCAGCCGACAATAGCTACGTAATTCGACGTGGGGAGATCAACGGTTCCGCTCCCATTACTTACTGAGAAAGACACCGGTGCTGAATCTGTCGGACAACGATAGCCCCCAAGGTTTGCCTCTGCTGCTTTAGCTTCATTTGATGTGCCGACAGCCTCACGTGTCTGATCGATCGAATCAAAGAGTGATGTTTGCTCCATATACGGCAAAAGTACAAAGCCCCACGCATACCCTTTGGCTGTCTCACTTGCCGATGGAGCTGTGGACGCAACACCAGGAGAAATATAGCCCGATGGCAACTGACGGTTTGAATCATAATAACCGTGTATGGCGAGCCCAGTCTGCTTGAGGTTGTTGACGCAGGTCATTCGGCGAGCAGCCTCACGTGCCTGCTGAACTGCCGGCAGGAGAAGTCCCACCAACACACCGATAATGGCGATCACAACAAGCAGTTCAATGAGTGTAAAACCCCTATAACGATAACGTACGGACATAATGGTCCTCCTGGCATAAAAGGGAGTGAAGCAGCGCGCATGAACACATGCTTGCTTCAACGGGTGAAAGGGACGCAATCGGCTTTCAACCGTGACATGGTGGTGGTGTTGGAGGAGCGGAGCGGACACCTCGAAACAATTTAGGGTGTTGGCCAGGCGACTCAGGAAAGAGTTGGCCACAGCTCACCACCTCAACAGGGCCTGGCAATAGTGCCAGGCCAGATGCAAACCACTCACTCACGAGGCCTCCGCAGGCAAGAAGTGATTTGAGAATAATTGAGTGCTCGGACATGACTTCGATGTGCACAGCATCGTGTTTATTGTCCTGCAATTCATGTTGTGATGAATGTTCTGAAGATGATTCCTTGTCTCCTGCAGACGATAGATACTCATACGCAAAACAAATGTCTTCACCACACATATCATTGTCAGTATCTTTTTCAGCAGAAGTCGTGGCTGATGCGATCGGTTTCAGGTCACCTGTATGGCAGCATATTTTTTGAACCTTCTGGCCAGATTTATTCTGGTTCTGTTTTGCATGGGTGAGTTGGTCCACGCGTCGCTGTAATACTCGCAAAACTTCCGGAGAGAGATCATGCTGCTCTGCCCATGCCAGGGTCTCAGCCGGTGTATGGCAGCAACATTTCTGAAAACACTGCTTCGCAGACAGACAGCCACATGGCTTATTCATACATGGAAAGGGCTTTGTTCGATCTTTTGAGGCAATTCTTTCTGAAGCCATGCTAGAAGGTGCCGTCGAAGAAGAAAACGCATCAACCGGAATCGGTAAGCCAGATGCCACCAGTGCGTACCAACAAACGATGGACCACACCGTTAGCTGCCACCAGGTATTCCGTTTCCACATCATTTCTTCAGTGTACTGGGGACGGCCTGAAGCTCTATGCCCTGGTAGGAAAACTAGCCACGAAGCTGGTTCAGCGCTGATGCGATCTCACGAGCAGCCTCCTCGCGCTGTGGTGTGGTGGCCTCTACGCCTACCCACCCTCGATACCCTCGCTCTTCAAGGATCGCCAGAATAGGTGGCAGATCGACCTGCCCAGTCCCCAACGGTACGGCCCGTCCATGGCCGGCATATGCTCCGGCTACAGCATCTGTTGCATGGACATAACCGATATCCGCAGCCAATGTTGTGGCAGCTTCAGCTGGATCATGCCCATGTACCAAAAGCGCTCCGGTAACCAGATGCACTTGAAGGCTACCATCTGGTAGAGACTCGATAACCCTCCGCAAGTCTCCTGGGCTTGCCCGACCGGCTTCAGCGCAGAAAAATGCACCGGTTTGTTGTCCAGTTCGCCCAAGATCGTTACACACATCAATGAGAATCTGCCAACTTACAACGTCTTCTACGGAAGGAATATCGCCTAAGCGACCAAGCAAAGCTGCAGCACCGAGTCGATGCGCCTGAAGCATTGCCTGCTTTGTTGCCACAACTCGGGCTTCAAGTCGGTCTTGCTCTGCGTACCCTCCTCGAGTGGGAAATGACACAGCCGCTACGTGAAGACCTGCATCATCGAGCCACTTTCGGATCTGACGAATTCCCGTATCGGAGAGCGTTACAAGATCGATGCCGTGGCGACCATCAATTTCAATTCCACCAGCACCAAACTCGCGTGCAATTGAAAGTGACCGCCGAAAGTCAGAAGCGAGTGGTAATACTGGAACAGCGAGGCGTGAAAAATTCATAAGACGTCCATAGATTGTTCAGGGGGTCTGGCGAGGCCAGCCAACAGTGAGAGAGTGCTTCTCATCAACCGTGGTTCTCTCCTCTCACTGTATGGTACTTGGTCGCTGCATGCTTCACGAGTAGGACCACACAGGTCAAACGTACAACTGATTTCGTGCTGGCCTAGATCCTACCGCTGAACAACCGATTCTTGTGAGAATGTCATACGAGGGTAGCAGAACAAGACCTCTATCCCCCGATGCTGTTTCTCACAAGTCGGTATGTGTATCATAGAAGACATGTTGAATCTTGCTGATGTTATTGCTTCGCTTGAACACCTTGCCCCTCTCAGACTTGCTGCTGACTGGGATAATGTCGGTTTGCTTGTTGCCACAAAAAAAAATGTCATACACCGCGTTATGACCTGCCTGACACTTACTATTGATGTCGCTCGCGAAGCTGTGTCTCAAAAAGCTGATCTGGTTGTGACCCATCACCCACTTCCTTTTCGTCCGGTCAATCGCATCACTGAGGAAACTCCTACAGGTGCAACTCTCGTGGAGTTAGTCACCGCTGGTATTGGGGTCTGGAGTGGCCATACTGCCTGGGACTCAGCCCCGCATGGAATCAATGCAATGCTCGCTGAAATCCTGTCGCTTCAAGACGTATCGCCTCTTGAGCCTGATGAGATAGATCCCAGTGTCGGGTTTGGACGCATGGGTACAGCATCTTCACACGATACGATCGACGCCGTGACGCAACGACTTTCATCCGCCCTTGGATGCCCAGGGTGCTCCGTTGCCGG
>DONH01000066.1:0-1515 GCA_003509235.1 Planctomycetaceae bacterium | reverse complement strand
TGGCTGCTGCCGCCGGATGCCAGACACTCGTCACCGGGGAGATCAAATTGCACGATGCTCTTGAAGCGTTGGCACATAATATGGCAGTCATCGCTGTTGGCCATCACCTCAGTGAATGGTTCGCCATGGAACAAATGGCGGAAAAATTAAGTACGGCTCTTCCCGGTCTTCATTGCTGGGCGAGTACCGTTGAACAAGACCCTCTTTGCTGGCTCCCAAATAGATAGCCACCCGTATCCTCCTCGGCCTGCTGAATCTGTTTTGAGACAAAGAAAACATATGAGCCAATTTCTCACAGCACTACCGGTATTCAACGAAGACAAGCATGTTCAAGAAGTCCTTGATCAGGTACGAAGACATACTGACAACATCTTGGTTGTGGATGATGGTTCAACTGATGACACAGCATGCATTCTCAAAGATAGAGCAACACAACGAGGTGACATCACAGTCATTCACCACGAAACAAACCTCGGCTATGGTGCCGCTCTCGCCACTGCCTTTGCATATGCACTGCAACCTCGTAAAGACGGTTCGTATTGGGACGGTCTGGTGACAATTGACTGTGACGGTCAACACCAGCCGCAACTCATTCCTTCATTCATTACCGCAATTGGAGACCCTAAAGCCCCCGCTGCTGACATTGTCAGTGGGAGTCGTTACCTGAAAGATCTTCCAGACAATAGTCAGGCGCCAGAGGGTCGCAGACGTATCAATAAGGAAATCACGGCGGAAATCAACGACCAACTTGGCCTGTCACTCACTGATGCCTTTTGTGGCTTTAAGGCCTATTCTCGAAAAGCCCTTCAGTCACTTCCGGTCACTGAGCCCGGCTACGCAATGCCACTTGAAGTCTGGGTACTGGCGGCAGCAGAAAAACTGAGAATTGTTGAACTACCTGTTCCTCTGGTCTATCTCGATTTGACCAGAAGTTTTGGTGGTGCACTTGATGATGGAGCGACTCGTATCGCCCATTATCGTGAAATTCTTGAACGAACAATCCGTTCGATACAGGCTAGGAGTGGCGTCAATCGCAGTGTCGGGTATGGTGTGGGTTCCCCCGCCCAGAGAGTCGACGCTTGAGTAATCACCCTCGCTTTGATCGCCGCAAACATCACCCACCGCCGGATTCCGGTGGACGGCTGTTTG
The DNA here is from genome assembly GCA_003509235.1 of Planctomycetaceae bacterium. GTDB lineage: Bacteria > Planctomycetota > Planctomycetia > Pirellulales > UBA1268 > UBA1268. Next base: position 366 of record DONH01000066.1, on the reverse strand, counting down.
ACCCTCCAATCAATCCGGATCCGACCAATCCAGCAATTGCGATTGACCACCTCGTTGACAACAACAAGTTGCTTCGAACGGCCTTCGATACCCAAGTCGGTGATCTTAAGCTCTGGGAACTCGTTGCAGCAACGCGACGGGAAGTTTTAACCGTAGCCACGGAATACACGTCGAGTTATAGAGATGTCATCCGGCCTTCAAATACAGCCGAATGGATAGCAGCACCGATCATTATGGGAGGGCATCAGCCAGACCTCTTTCACCCCGGTGTCTGGCTTAAGAATTTTGCGATTGACGCGTATGCTCGACGTCTTGGTGGCACAGCCATCAATTTGATTGTTGATACGGACTACTGTCGTTCAACAA
>DONH01000130.1 GCA_003509235.1 Planctomycetaceae bacterium | reverse complement strand
AGGTATGCAAGATGGTGCCGGAGCAGCGAACGAAGACATGCTCTTATCGAGTGTGCAAAATAGTTCGGGAGCAGCGTTGTCGTGAAGAATGCTACAAAGTGTGCAAGACGGTTAAAGAGACACATACAAAGAAAGTGCCGTATTGTGTGACGCGACCTGTGCACTACACAAAAACCATTGATGTTTGTCGCTTGGTTCCAAAGAAGGTTGCCTACACGGTGACGAAGTGTGTTCCAAAGACGGTTTGGCGTGAAGTCCCATGTGAGCCATCATGTGGATATGAGGACTAAGCGTCCCTAGCCATTTTTTTGCAGACTATCTTCTTAAAAGCTATCAGAAAAGCTGTGGCCCAGATCAATTGATCTGGGCCACAGCTTTTCTGGACTTACCCCGGGTTAAGTGTTCACGTTATGATTCGGGTTCAATGGACGCTGACATAGCTCCCTTTGACCTCCGTATAAGTTTATCAGCACCAAAAGCGTGGATTTGGTCTCGTTTGAACTCGGCGTGTTCCCGTGTTGTGGTAAGAACGATAACTTTCCCTTTTTGATCTACCTCTGTTGCCATTTTGATTCCTGTTGGCGAGGGGTGACCAAAGAGCTTTTGAAGCATTGAGACAACATATTGATAGGTGTGGTCATTGTCATTCCAAAGGACGACATGGTACCGAGGTTGCCGTCGATTGGCCCTCTTTTTACGAAAAGATGGATTTGGCTGGGCGTCTGGAACTGTGGTGGGAGCTGTTTGAGTCATTATGCGTATGGGCCATACAAACAGTGTCGAGGTTCAAAATCTTTGTAATTGAGTATAGAGTCTTCATGAATCAGACCACGGTCTGAACCTTTTTTAGAGGAGAAATTTGTGCTCGATCGTCGTTTTGTTGCTGATAATATTGATTTCATCAAAGAAAACTGTTGTCTTCGGGGGGCTTCCGTTGATGTGGCAAAGTTTGCGGAGTTAGACATTTTGCGGCGGCAGTTGCAGTTGGATATTGATCGCCTCAATCAGGAGGCTGGCCAAGTTAGTAAATCAATCGGGAAAGTGCCTCCTAATGAACGTGAACCACTGAAGGTGGAGGGGCGTCGGCTCCGTGAAGAGGTATCTGCACTTCAGTCGCGTCAGGCGGAAGTACTTGAAGAGTCGGATAAGATTCTACGGTCCATACCGAATCTCACGCATTCAGATGCACCTCACGGTGGTGAAGCGGATGCAACAGAAGTTCGTCGTGGCGTTTCGAGTGTCCCAGGTTTTTCATTTACACCTAAAGACCATGTTGAATTAGGTGAAAACTTAAAGCTTTTTGACTTTGAAGCAGGCAGTCGGGTTGCTGGACATGGTTTTTATTTTCTTACCAATGACGGAGTTCTGCTTGAGCTTGCATTACAGAAGTATGCAATCGACTTATTAATGCAAGAAGGCTTTACGGTCATGACAACACCAGATGTTGCTCGTGATTCAATACTGGAGGGGACCGGGTTTATGCCCAGGGGCCCTGAGACACAGATTTACTCAATTAGTAATAGTGATTTGTCACTCGTTGCAACCGCCGAGATCACCCTTGGCGGCGCAATGCATGAAAAAATATTTAGTATCGATGAACTACCACTCAAACTTTGTGGGATCAGTCATTGTTTCCGAACAGAAGCGGGCGCCCATGGCAGGGCGACTCGAGGTCTCTACCGGGTTCACCAATTTACAAAGGTTGAAATGTTTGCTTTTACGGCGCCCGATCAGAGTGATGCGATGCATCAACAACTGCTCGATCTTGAGTGCAAAATTTTTGATGGTTTAGGCATACCATACCGAGTTGTTGATACGGCAACAGGAGACTTGGGTGGCCCCGCATACAGGAAATATGACTTGGAGGCTTGGATGCCTGGCCGCGGTAACGCTGGCGAGTGGGGTGAAGTGACAAGCACGTCGAATTGCACTGATTATCAAGCTCGAAGATTAGGTATTCGCTTCCGTAACCCAGGTGAAAAGGGAACACAATTTGTTCATACCTTAAATGGGACAGCTGTTGCAATCAGTCGGGCAATTGTGGCTATTTTAGAGAACTATCAACAGGCTGATGGATCGGTGAAGGTTCCTGATGCGTTAGTTCAATGGATGGGAAAAACAGTTCTAACGGTCTAACACACGTCAGAAAAAGTACTTACCATTTAAGTCCAAAGCGGGCTCCATCTGACTGTCCGCTAATGCCACCTTTTAAAGCAGTGTTGCTCTTCTTTTGTTGCGTTTCGGAAGAAGCTGGTATGTCATCCTCGTCATTCGAAGGGTCTTCTTCGGGGGTGGAGTCAGTCTTGTTGAGAGCTTTAAGAGAGAGCGAAAGCCTTTGTTCGGCAGGATCGACAGATAGGACCCGGCATTCTATTTTCTCGCCTTCCCGTACAACGTCGCTTACATTGCGAATACGTCGAGTGGCTAGCTCGGAGACGTGAATCAAGCCTTCAACACCAGGCTCCAGTTTAACAAAGGCACCAAAGTCAGCGATTCGACTCACCGTGCCTCGAACTGTTGATCCGATAGAATATTTGGCATCTGCTCTGGTCCATGGACTCTCGACAAGGTCACGAATTGAAAGACCGATCTTCCCGGTGTCGCTGTCTACTTTTTTAATCATGGCGTGGACGTGCTGACCAATCTCAAGGAGTTCCTTCGGGTCGCTTACCCTTTCCCATGCGAGTTGGCTCACGTGAACAAGACCTTCCACTCCATGGCCAATATCAACGAAAGCACCAAAGTCACGAATCGAACGCACTATGCCCTCAACCTGGTCACCAGGTTGCAACGTTTCAAGCATTTTTGATTTTGCGTCTGCTGCCTGTTTTTCAATTACTGCTCGACGAGACAAAACAAGGCGACGAGCGTGGGGAACAACTTCAGTGACAAGGCTTTCGAGCGTTTGCCCAATCATCTCTTCAGGGCTTTCAATTCGCCATGGACTAATAAGGCTGGTAGGCATGAACCCTCGGATTCCGGCAACGTCGCAGTCAAGCCCGCCTTTGTTGACAGCAGTGCATCGTGCTTCAACGATCATGCCAACTTCCAATTGAGACCAGTCCTCTACCACAACCGCTCGGTTCGCAGGAGCAACCTCATAAAGGCCGTCTTCTTCATTGCGTCCTCCTACTGATAGTTCAAGCGTCTGTCCTACTTCAGGTAGCTCATCACTTTCTTCAAATAAACCTGCGAGTTGAAGAGCACCTTGTCGTTGGTTTCCCAAGTCGATAAAGGCCGTCTCAGGGCCAATTGAGAGAATGGTTCCCTCAACTTTTGCACCTGGCTGAATTGGTTGATCAACGAGAGACGTTTGTTCCAGTAATGATTCGACTTCAAGCCCGGCTAGGGCTGCTTCAAAATCCTGCTCAAGATCTTCATCGAGATCTTGTCTCAGGTTTGGGATATTTACCCGCTTCTGGTGAGGCATCGAGTCGGTGAAAGCGGACGCCTTACTGCCACGGTCTGGTTTTCCACGGCGACGCTCTTTTGTTTTTTTCGGCCGAGTGTTCTTCTTATCTTCTGTTGTGGAGGAGGATGCGACGCTTGTTTCTGATGGCGTGTCACCTGAAGTCGGAGCAGTCTTGGAGGTGATGTACGTGTAGCGCGCAGCCGTCTCTGCTTGTACGGAATCGGTTCGCTGTGTACCTATTGCAATTCGTCGTTTTTGGCGAACACTATCAGGAGTTGATTGTTGGGAACTTTCATTTTCCTGGATAGGTATTGTGTCTCTATCAACAGGCTTAGATGATGAATCGCTATCACTAGATTGAGCCTCTGCGGACTCAGTTCTGCTGCCGGCTGTGTCGTCCATCAAAAGAACCTTAATGAATAATGCGGGAAACAGGACTTGAACCTGCACGGTATTACTACCACTAGGCCCTCAACCTAGCGCGTCTGCCAATTCCGCCATTCCCGCGGAGAGTGAGTCAATGTGGCTCTTGACCTGAGGCTTTTACCAGATCTGCCACGGTCTCTATTGTCGGCCGCTTTGCTCATCAGTCAAGCGATCTACGGTTTGTTGGTGGCCAGTTGTTACTGGGATGGCTTGTATCGGCTGCACGAGTTGCTGAATCCGGCCGACTGCAACAAGCGTAGAGAATAATGAAATACTCCACACGGCATCACCCACGGGCATCCATCGATAGAATGGAAGAGCGGCTATGTAACACGTTGTGAGGCCAGATAAAGTATGTGGGTAGAGTTCAGACAGAGCCCACGTAGTAAAGTTCGTTGTTGTAAAAAAGATGAGAGAGGAGGCAAGGCTTCCTCCTAAAACTGCAATCCACCCTTGTCGTTGGACGAGGTTGCCAAATAATACCGGACAGGCAAGCGAAACATATACAACAAGAGCCATAACAGTAGAGCCATAGCCAGGCAGTGCCATGTTGCTAATAACAAGTGCTACTATTGGAACTGCTGCAGCAGCGAGCGAAATTCCAAAAAGAGAGCCTGCCGCAAGGCCAATCGCCGCAAATGGAGTAACGTTATAAGCGGGTTGCCACAGCCTGCCGCAAATTCCAACTGCAACGAGTGCAAGCCATAATGCAATTTTTGCACGTGAACTGAATTTTAGTGAATCACCTAGTTTTGAAGCCATCAGACTGCTCGGTTAAGAAGAGATAGAAATAAGAAACCAATAGTTCCTATTAGATATCATAATACGGGTCTTTTTAAAGGCCCAGCGGTCTCTAAAACTCTCGGTACACTAGCGGTTTTCGTCAATCGAGCAAGTGAATGCAGTAAGCCCGGAACTTTGCACAGAAAGTACCACGACAGGATCACCGACTATGCGGGAACCAATAGTAACCCTCAGCACCCTCGTCATTGAGAAATTATCAGGGGGGATAACTGCTATTGGCATCAATGTGCCGGGTCACTCACAGAATGTGATGAATCAGGTTTTTATGCAAGAACTTGAACAAGTTTTTGCTTTTCTTCAACAAAACCCACCCCGCGGTCTTCTTGTAGGGTCTCTTCGAAATGATTCATTTCTTGCTGGTGCTGACATTGGTCAGATTGATACCGTTTGGTCGTTGCCACCCGCTCGCTTGAAGGAGTTATGTGATAACGGCAGGAACCTCCTTGGTATGTTTGCTTCATTTTCATGGCCAAGCGTTGCAGTAATAGATGGCGTTTGCCTTGGGGGAGGTCTTGAACTTGCGCTTGCATGTGATCTACGGATAGCGACTGAAAAACACAAGACAATTCTCGGCATGCCGGAAGTTAAGCTTGGGCTGTTGCCCGGGTGGGGTGGCACTGTTCGTTTGCCCCGACTAATCGGAACCGGTCCTGCGATCGAACTAATAGCTTCGGGTGATGCGATTACCGGTTCTCAAGCGAAAACTCTTGGTTTAGTTGATGCCTGTGTGCCCGTTCATTCAGCACGAGAGTCAGCATGTGTCTTAATCGAGCAAGCTATTGCTACTGGAGACTATTTAAAACGTCGATCTGAGTTACAGTTGCCGCACGTCCTGGACAAGCCAGAGAGTGACTTTTTATTAGCGACCACAGGCGCTGTCATTGTGGGTCGTACAAAAGGAAATTATCCAGCACCGATGGTTGCTTTTAACACAATCATGCAGGGAGCTACACAGTCAATAGGTGAAGCAGCTGCTCTTGAAAGCAAAGCCTTTTCTGAATTGGCAAAAACGTCAGTCGCAAAACAACTCCTTCGTGTGT
>DONH01000127.1 GCA_003509235.1 Planctomycetaceae bacterium | reverse complement strand
CCTTGTCATTGCAGATCGAGGAATTCGTGATGTAAGTGATGGAGCAGAACTCCTCATTGCGTTGCTCAAACTCATCGGTTCACGTTGTTCTGTTGAAGATAGTTTAGCGGTAGCTACCCATCAATTGGTCCGGAGTCACTATGGTCTTGATGATAATGCAATAGAAGTTTGGCAACGCTGTATTGAACGCACACGTATTCGCTGGGGTATTGATGGTCCTCGCCGTAGGCGAGATGGACTTGATCAACCAGGTTTAGCAGCACACACGTGGTGGCAGGGTCTTGAAAGAATGCTGCTGGGTATTTTGCTGCCAGACGGGACACCAGAAGCAGCGCTTGGTGGTGTTGTCCCGTTAACGGGCGTAGATACTGCAGATATCGAATCGATTGCGCCACTTCTGTCTATTGTGCGCGTGATCGATGCGTTGGATTGTCTCGTGAACAATGATCAATCCGTTGGTGTTTGGTGCGATCATTTTGAGCAAACATTGATACAGCTCATTGGGGATGAAGCAGAAGAGTTGGAGACAGTGATCTATGAACTCGATCAGTTACGACGAGTTGCAACAGAAACCAAAGTTCCTTACCACGATATTAAAACAATTCTGATAACAACATTAACAGCTGCAGTTGGTCATCAGCCACTGCGTACAGGAGCGATTACAGCAACTTCTATGATTCCGCTCCGTGCTGTTCCATTTCGTGTGATTTGTGTTGCTGGTTTTGATGAAGATGTAGCTGAAACGGCCGCCAGTGATCATGACAATCTTGTTGAGCGGCAGCAGTTGCTCGGTGATAGTGACCCTCGAGTTAATCTTCGTCGTGGTTTCCTCGATTGTGTTGTATCAGCACAAGATCAATTGATTATCACCTGTACTGGAATGAGTGTTTCAACAAATGCAACCCTGCCTTTGGTAACACCGTTGGCCGAATTCATTGATTTTATAGGCCGTCACGGTGTGCCTCTCTGGGACTGGAATGGCGAACAATTCAGCAATGTTGAGGTGTTTCACCCTCGCCATGCGTGTAGCCAGAGAAATTTTCGTGTGAATGAGATTCGGCCAGACATCATATGGAGTCACGATCAAAAAGCTTTACATGTTGCAACAGCATTGGGAGAACCACCTCATCCTATCATGGCTGAACCCATATCTGCTGCACCACGAACACTCATCGAACTCTCATCACTTTCCGCTTTTTTGTGTGACCCGCTATGGCCATTTGTACGTGAAACATTAGCTATCAATCCATGGAGAAATGACGACGTTGAGATTCCAGCTACACTTCCACTCATGCTCTCAACGTATGAGCAGCGCGAATTACGGGACAACTACATTCAGGGGTACATTACGAGTGAAAAGAGTGAGGAGTTTGAAGAGTCGTGGACGCAGGCTGTTCGAGCAGATGGCGATGTGCCAATCTGGGGGTTTGGTGAGGCAGCAATTGAGGAAATCACAGGCTTTGCTCAGGCAGTTGTAAAACAGACAGATGAAGACGGGTTGCCGCTTATCAAACGACAGGCTGAAAGAGTGCGTGTCGAAGCGAATGACGTGCAGATCTCAGGCACACTGGAGTTCTGTCAGGATGATCCTATGTCACTCATACTGCTTCACCCAAGTGCAAAGAATGCAACACAATTTCGAAGATCAAAGTATCTTGCACTGGCACAATTACTCGTCGCTATGGTTGCCGGCTTACCGGTAAAACGCGCCTATGTTTATAGCCAGCATGAGAAGTGGTCACCTGGTGCAGTAGATGATAAGGGAAAGCCTCGAAAAGCTGTTATGGTCCGTGAAGTAACTTTGGAAGACCGTATAAATAGACAAGATTCACAGCATCTCATTGAAAAGTTGTGCAGCCTGTATCAACAGGCAGCTGTGAGTGCGTACAGTAGTTTTGGGAAGACAGCTGCGGACTTTCTGACCGATCCCAAAAAATCAAGAAAGTCATTTTCTTCGTTTATCACATACGCCTCATACGAAAACAGCCTTGAAGTAGTCGTCCATGGCCGAAGCCCGGTTTTCGATGATGTTTTTTCAGACGTTAAAAAACAAAAAGCATTTTTTAACAAATATCTTGCACTCACACGTTTTAAACCTAGAACGAATATCTACAGCCCAGAATGAAACTTGACCTGACTAGTGATCAAATTCGCACGAGCATGATCGTTGAGGCGAGTGCTGGTACTGGAAAAACATATGCCGTTGCTGCGCTCGTGGCGCGGGAGTTAGCCATCCGTGATGATCTACGGATCGGACATATCCTGATAACAACATTCACGCGAAATGCAGCGACAGAATTACGCCATCGAATTCGAAAGCGACTTCTTTCAACAGCCTCGAATCTACGAAGTTCATCTGTTGATGGCGCCGACGCTGTTACAAGTTTTTTATTCGGTGATGATGAAATTGAGCGATCGAAACGAGCTCTCCGTCTCGAAAGAGCTCTTGTTGAGTTTGACACGGCAACGATTTCAACAATTCACGGGGTTTGCAGTCGTGTACTCCGCACGGCTGGTGTCGATATCGAAACGGTGGTCGATGCCGAAGAGACTGACCGTGTTGTGAATGAGGTTGTAAACGATGCAATCGTTGCTGCAGCTGCGTCCGGTCAATGCTGGGACGAGGCAACCTTGCAATCCCTTCTGACAATTTTGTTAGGAGATCCTTTTATCGAGGCTTGGTTCGATGAGCGGGAAATAGCAGACGATTCAGTTATTGACCGTCTTTGTAAGCTGAAGGAAATGTTGGCTCAGTGTGTTCATCGTGTGCACAATGCAATGGCGGCTACACCGGATTCAAATGATCTTTTGAGGCGTGCGTATGACCTCGTAGCAGATCCGCAATCTGCGGTGGTAAAACGTTTACAAAAGCGGTTCCTATTGGCGATCGTTGATGAGGCGCAGGACACAGATAGGCTTCAGTGGGAGTTTTTTACAAGGCTTTTCCCTGGAAATGATGATCGGTCATTAGTGAGTGTCGGTGATCCAAAGCAGGCTATCTATAGTTTTCGTGGTGCGGACGTACAGGCGTATGTGAATTTTACGAAAAAAGCGAAGAACCACCGGACGCTTTCGACGAACTGGCGTTCAGATCAACCTCTTCTGGACAATCTAAACAAGGCATTTTCACCTGTGAGCTTTGGGGAGGGAATTTCCTACAGTGATGTCACGGCGTCAGATGATCACTCGGAGTCATGTCTTGTAGGTGAGATACAACCACTTGAGATGATCCATCTAGGGAATACGGATAGCCAGCAATCACTTGTTGGACCGACCGTCGGAAAAGTTATTCATCTCTTAGAACAGGTGCAATTGATTCCGCGTGGTGAGACGAGTGCCCGCCAGTTAGAGCCGAATGATATTTGCATTCTGACGCGCACAGGAAGTGTGAGTCGAATGATTGAACGACGGCTGGCTCAGGTGGGTATTCCAGCGGTGAGTGGTGGCACAAGTAGTGTTATGACAGGTCGCATGGCATTTGACCTTCGTCTTATTTTTGAAGCTATTGAGAAGCCGGCCAGCAACGGTCACGTTCGCCGAGCAGCAGCCACATGTTTTTTTGGCTATGCCCTATCAGAGAGCGGCCTTTTGCCCGATGCTGTCATGTATAAGGTGCAGGAAGAGTTGATGAAGCTTTCGGCTGTGTTGACGCGTCAGGGCCTCGCTGCTTTCGGTGTGGCAATCGAACAAGAGGTGGCCATGATGCAGCGTCTTGTTGCGGGCCCTGATGGTGAACGAAATCTCACAGACTTCCTTCATATCTTTGAAGCAATGGATGCTCTTGCTCCTTCTGGTGGCTGTACTCCTCATCAGGCTGTTGAAACATTTATCCATCTGTCGAATAAGGATCCTAGACACGACCTTGTGAGTCGACGGATAGAGAGCGATGCTGATGCGGTACGAGTCCTCACAATGCATGCCGCAAAGGGGCTGCAGTTTCCATGTGTTATTGTTGCTGATCTTTGGAAGCCAGCTGCAAAAAACATGCATGCCAAATCTCAACCTACTGTTTTCTATGCTGAAGACGGGAAACGGAAAGTGGATATTGGTTTCGCCGTTGAAAAGACTTCAACAACAGCACGCCGGCGACATGAGGAAGCAGAGGATCAAGAGTCAAAACGCCTGCTCTATGTTGCCGCAACTCGAGCAGAGCACTATCTTGGAGTTCTCGTTGCTGACGGGAAAGTGCCCAGCATCATTGAGCAGTCATTTTCATTTCCGGATACGACGGTTTCCTCAGGTGAACATCTGGATCATCTGAAACGGAATCTACGAATAGATATATCTAGAGAATCCATGCAAAATGCTGGGTTACCCTCGGCGGTTCGCTCCTCTCGCCGAATGTCTTTCAGTAGTATCGTTGCTACGCATGGTCGGGAAACATTTTATAGACCGGAACGTGGTGGATATGACGAGCATGTGTCAACCGGCGTAAGGCAGTCATCGCTATCTGTGTCCGGCACAACAGCAGGGCATCAGGTGATTGATTTGCCAGCGGGTCTGGCAGTTGGCAGAACAGTTCATGAAGTTTTTGAGGAAGTAGATGCAACCGTTGCGCGTCTTCAGGAAGAAATACAGCGCGTCATAAAAGAGAAAACATCAAATGGAATGCTTCGGCACTACCGTGAGAGCCTCAATACGATGGTGTACGAAACTCTGACAACGCCGCTTGGTGGTCCATTTGGTGACTGCCGCCTAACAGATATTCCACCTTCTCAAATCATGCCTGAGCTTGGCTTTGAAATGGGACTGGGCGGACAGTTGAAAAATATTAGGGTAACTTCTATCGGGAAAGTTCTGCAGCAATTTATAAGTCCT
>DONH01000451.1 GCA_003509235.1 Planctomycetaceae bacterium | reverse complement strand
AATGGCTTTCTGGTATTTGGCGGGGAAATGACTACCCAAACCTGAGGTGACACCCACTGGAGAACCGGGTCCTATACCATAAATGGGAGGGACGCAGTCCGGGTACCATTGCGGCCATTTACCGGTACCAGTGCGCCATCCAAAATCAGCACCACTAATAACGTGATAGAAACGGGTAGGGCGATACCAAGGAGTACCCGCATCCCATTCCATGTCTGAATCGTAAGCGAAGAGTTCTCCATCGACATTGAAAGCCATGTCATAAGTATTACGGAAGCCCATTGCAATGGTTTCCCAGTTTTCACCGTTTTTATCGAACCTGGCTATCCAACCACCGGGTGCACGAATGTTTTTGGCATGGCCACGGGCGTCAGGTAACCTTTTCAAAAGATGATCTTCGCCCCAATTAGTGGGCACTCGAGAACGATCCATTTCGGGTAGCTTGGTGTAATTACCACCTACAACATAAATGTGTTTTCCATCCGGAGCCAGAACTAGAGCATGCGGACCATGTTCTCCCGCGCCAGAAAGAGATTTTATGACTACCTTTTTGTCATAATTTCCGTCTCCATTGGTGTCAGTCAGACGGTAAATTCCCGCACCCTTTCCATTGACATTCACCCATAAGCTACCGAAGGCATGCAGTAAACCTTGGGCGGAGCTCAGTTCAACATTTAACTTTTCGACTGATGGCGTTTTCAAGAGCGGGTCAATCCGGAAAAGACCTTTGTCTTTTTGGTCACTCACGATCAGTTTTCCCTGAGGATCCGAACAAATACTTACCCAGGAACCCTGCAGTTCTTTTGGAACGCGGTAAATCATCTCGAGTTTAAAGCCTTTTGCCACTTTTGGCTCTGAACTGAACTCAAGGGAACTGGTTTGAGGTTTTGAAAATACCGGACCCCAGGGAGCATCCCCCATTTTTCCTAATGAAATTACCTTCTTGAAGTGTTTATCACCAAAGTTTGGATCTTTCCACTTACCAAAAAACTGTCTTGAACCAGACCAAGTTTCGTTTGTTACAATCCTCTCCTTTCCTTCTTCTGAATCAATGGAGAGTTTGAGTACAAATCCTCCAATCCCGCCTTGGTTCCTTGCTTCAACTGCCAGTGAGTTGGGCTTTCCGGGATGGAGTAAATCTCCCACTTCCCGGAAATAGTTTTGTGACCAATCATCTCCTGCAAGCACAGGCTTGCCGTTGAGGAATAGACTAAATTCATTGTCGCAGGTCGCTTGCAATCTTGCTCCCTTGAGCTTTGCAGGACTTAAAGTGAAGGTCTTTTTCATAAAGACCGATTCTGTTTTTTGAGCTCGATCAGGCCAAATCCATTTGGGAACTAGATTAGATTCAGCACAAAAAAGATTAGTTTGAAGGGTGAGGATTAGTGATACTAAAAGCGTAGATTCACTGATAGGAAATGGTATTTTAATTTTGTTCATATAGCATGGATGTAAGTTCATTTTATTTTCTTACGAAAAATATAAGAGTGCACCTGAAAATAACAGGTTTAAGGAATAATAAACGGAGCTTTTACTTCCCTTAATTTAAGCTGAACGCAAGCTCGAGGCAGCTCGCAAATGCCGGCAGGTTGTTTTCCGGTGCGTGCAGGAACATTCCACTGGGGGCGATGAGGATTGGATCGCGGCCTGGGTAACATAGATGGGCATTAGTAACTGCAGGGCGGCGATAGGATTTAATGTGCTTCATCCTTGAAATCAGTAATCAGGTCATGGTATAGGGAAGGGTGAACTGGTTATGCGCTGCCGTCAGCCATTCGTCCTTAAATGGGGAATAGGTTTTGACCTCGATTTCGTTATTCTCCGGAGTGAAGCGTATTAGGCGGAGAAAACCGTCGCCTCCGTTGGGGCGGCTTTGGTAGTCCGCCAGGATTTGGTGCACATCGTTGCCGTGATCTCCTTTGCTGGTGAGCAGGCCAGTTTCCGTGTAGCTGGTGTCGAACTTGAAATTGTTGCGGGAATCTTTGCAAATGTGCCCGCTCAGGACCAGAAAAATGTTCTTGTGTTTCCTAACAAGCTTCTCCCACATGCTGTCGCCGTCATTATCGTCCGGAAAGTATTGTTTTACGCCACGATCGCCATCGCCCAGCCGGGTGTCATCGTTGTCCATATAAGCGTGCGTCACGATGATGACGCGATGGTCGGGATGCTTTTTGATGATGGCCGTTCCCCAGTCGAGAGCGACGTCGCGGGGAGCGAATTCAATGTTCAGAACGAGGAATTTCAGCCCGCCGGGAGCGTCGAAATATTGGTAGCTGTTGTGGTTGCGGTTTTCGAAACATCCACCCCACCAGCTTTCCTTTTCGAATTTGGATGGAGGAAAGAATTGATCGATGCGGCAGACATCGCGAATCATCTCTCCGCGATTCCCGTTGACCCACGTCCAGTTGAAGTCGTGATTGCCGACGTTGAGACCATAGGGAAGGTTGCCATCCAGTTCCTTGTGACTGACGACGGCACGTTCCCATTCGAGAACGTCGTTGTTCTGAACAATATCGCCTTCATGACAGACGAAAGGAATCCGATACTTTTCGGCGTTTTCCTTCAGCCAACGAGTTTGGCCTGTGTAGATGTCCGGATGCCTGTATGAATAGTTCTGCGTGTCCGGGAGAACGGCGAGCGTGAAGTATTCCGGCCCGTCTTTCTGCGCATATACCCAGTTGGGTGCAAGCGCGGTTGCACCTGCCGTGAGGACTCCGCCACGAATGAATTGTCTACGATTTATCATGAATCGCGCCTCACTTTACTTTTGGGGTGTCTGCCGAAAATCTAGCTCGCTGCCACAGCTTCGCATACCCTCCGAAATAAACTTTCTTCAAGTCTGTCAGGCCCTAGAAACATAGACCAAAATGCTTCAACACTGCCTTATAGACAACAGGATAAGTTAGGCCTAAATATCGCACATCACCATTTCTTTGACCCAGCCGATTTATCATCCATAGTCGTTGGATATAGTCGTATTCAACCCCTTCGCCAACATGAACGCCAACCACTTTGCCAACGATTGTTGTGTCAGCGGCGAGAGCGGGTAGTGCTAGTAGACAGAAAAGGGCGAGGGTTTTAATGGCAGTATTGTACGCATTTTCTTTCTTTCGTTTTCTGGATCATTAGCCACCAATACCCCACACCCGCAAGCGTCAAATACGCCTGCCGCTACTGCGTCTTTTGGCTATGGCCGGGCGTCCGCGAACTGCCTGCCGTGCTGGTCGTAATGGTGTCATTGGGACGGGAACAGCCGCCAAACCACAGGGACTATATGAAACACGAACCGCTTTTCACTTTTGGCGAAGACGACCAACACGAACTGATTGAGGCAACGTGCGTTGCGTGCCGCTGCGATTTCATGTTCATCGATGAAGCAGAAGCGATTTCATTGCCAATCTGCCTTGTATGCGACAAGGCGTTGAAGGACTGCAAACTTGATTTTGATATCAATGAGGAGAGGTAGGGATGTCTTCAGTTTCAAATGCGGCAAGGCGGAGAATATTGCTGGCGTGCTTTGTGATGTCACTCTTTACATTTGCAGCGACAATTAAATTCAATCGCCACTGCTCTATTTGTTCTAAGCCAGTGAAGGTTGAGAATGCTTTGACGCTCGGCGTTTTAGGCTACCTAGATGACTTCGATATTATCCATGAAAGCTGCATGGCTGTATGGAATGGTAACGGCGATATTCTGAATTTTTTTAGCTTAGAACTTTTGAATAGCGATTCTCAAAAGCATTCAGGATGAAGCAGTTTTAAGTCTTCAATGAATTCAGGCGACTTCTTGTGCTTCACTTTGCCGAACAGGACGCAGATCGATTAACGCGACGGCGTGCCACATAACCCCCTTCAAATAACTGAGTTATTACACGGCTGTCCTAGCCTGAGGTTTCGCGGTCCTGTCGGCCTGGAGGCGAACGGCCCCCTCAGGATTCCCGGTGCACTACGGTCAACACTGAAAAAAAGGTACTTTTTTGCTTACAGAACCTTTTGGTACAGCGTGCGTATGTATCGCATAAGCATTACGAAATGCTACTTACTAAAAGAAAGCCAGGAGCACCATCAAAACCAAGAGAACCCGACGCAAGTCAACAAGTCAAAATCTTAACAGCGAACAACTTGAACCTAGAGCAATGTTCTCTGTCTCTTCTATAGAGCCAATAGTTTCTCTTGATGATGCTCCAGTTAGTCAAACCGACTATCAATGTGCAAGTGCCGAAGTATGCGTCATCGAAGATGCTGCACCTGTTCAAGCTACACCTGTTCAAGACGTTCCTCTTACTAGTAAAAACATTACTACTTCATCCGTTGCTAACAGAGATGCAATGTTTGGGGGAATGGGCGCGGAGGAAACTTCGAGGATAGAGAAACTTAACCGTGAATCTGCTAGAATGATTAAGACTTTTGAGGCACATGAATATCAATTTTTACTTTCAGCACTTTCAGGCGACCGTGAACATGCTGTTATGTTAAGAGAAGCTATGCGTACGGGTATTCGTGCATTTATTGCTAGTAATCCTCCCAGTGATGACTTATTCGTAAGATACTTAGAACAACGTGTGAATAACGCTCATCATTATGGACCACAGGGTGTACAAATTAGGCAAATTATTTTACAAGGCGCGCATGAGGGACGAGCCATAATTGAAGCAAGATTTAATTCTTACTGAAATTGAGCTACTGCTGGTTTGTGTTTCTAAGCCTTGAGTGAAGCTGAAACTCACCAAGGCAAGGCACCGTCTTCAAAGTCACCTGTAATTAGCTTGGCTGTGAATCGGTCTGCCTGAAAGCAAACAGACCCCCCTATAAAAATATTGCGAATTAATTCAAGCCGGTACGACCGAGATTCAGGGTCGAATCCGGTCTTTTAAGCCAGCCACCCGCTACCCCTTTGTCGCACTGCAGGTTGAATCACAACTGTCTGATCTGCATTTGATATAGTCCCACATCAAATGATGTTCACGTGCCACTTGTGTTGGTATGCGGACAGTTCTGGTGTTGGTGTGGTTATTGGCTTTTGGATTGGGGTAGGTCTAGGATTCATTGAGGGAGATTGAACCGATGGATCTGAATTTTGTTTTGGCTTCGATAGTGGTGACGTCATGGCTGGGAATTGGTGCGTACTATTTCGCTTCACGACTTTACGACGGCTGAGGTTCTGTCTGTTCCTAATGCGTTGAGCCAGCGCACCATCGGTTACCCCTCGTTTTCTTACTTGTCGGTGGGGGGGAATGCCTTGCTAGATCGTCTCCACCTCGTCGTACCTCCTAGATCGAATGATCTATCGGGTACAGTTTGGAAGGTGTACCCGATTAAATCGGACAACCATGATCCGAAGTGGCACGATCGCAACAGGCGATCGGTACAGGTCTGTAATTAGTTTGTAGAGTCTTTCTGCGTTTCTGATAAACAGTCGGGGCGACATGATTCGAACATGCGACCTCTTGGTCCCAAACCAAGCGCTCTACCAGGCTGAGCTACGCCCCGAATGTGGTTTCTATTAGAATCCACCGAAGAAGTCTCAGAGTATAGCCAAGACTGATAAAAGGCAGAGTAGTAAGCAGAAATCCCCGGAACAAGGCAGTTTTTTAGTCTTTGAGGAACTCCAGCAGGCGTTCGAATTCCTCTGGACTGCCAAATGGGATGACAATTCTTCCTGCTCCTTTACTGTTTGCGTGAATCACGACTTTAGTGCCAACAGCCCTTCGAAGTTCATTTTCAAGTGAGACAATTTGGCTCGAACGGCGTGAAGCTGGACGCCCTGGCTTCCTTTTCGATGCTGTACTTCCAGAAGCTTGTGGATCATGCACAGCAGTTGAAGAACCCGTGATCTCTTCAACTTCATCAGCCCGGAGTATTTCCTGAATTTCGCTTTCAACAGCACGAACAGAGAGCCCTTGCGTTACAACTTTTTCAGCAAGCGTCACCTGTTCGTGTTCATCACCCAAAGGCAAAAGGGCTCTGGCATGGCCCATTGAAATTTTACCGGCACGAAGTTTCTGTTGAACAACTTCTGGTAATTCCAGCAAACGAATTAAGTTGGCGACCGTCGAACGATCGACCGACAGCCTTTTCGCGAGTTCCTCTTGGGTGCCACCCCATGTAGAGAGGTATTGCTTAAAGCTAGTTGCCTTTTCAAGAGGGTCAAGATCACGACGCTGGAGGTTTTCTACGATTGCAATCTCGGACATCTGCCGGTCGTTAACTTCGAGCAAACGCACCGGAACTTTTTCCCAACCCAAGCGACGTGCTGCTGCCAAACGGCGCTGGCCAGCGATCAATTGATATCGATCATTTTTCGATCGCACAACAATAGGCTGAACCAGTCCATGCTCTTCAAGGCTACTTGCTAGATCAATGAGATCATCTGCTGACATTTCACTGCGAGGTTGCCAAGGATTTGGATCAATGGAAGCAGTTAAAATTTCACTCGCAGGAAGTTCAGCGGCAGCTTGTTCGAGGTCTTCAGCCTTATGTAGGATGAGTTGTGCAGCTGCTGATCGTGACCGATCAGGGGTTTCTGGCTCGCTAGCCAATGCTCCTGTACCGTCAGTTGGTGGTACCGACTGATCCATTCCAGCTCTGCCCAGAAGTGCTTCCAGACCCCGCCCAAGCCGTCGTTCTTTACTCACAGTCGCGTACCTCCATGCACAATTCTGTATAGGCCCGTGCTCCCAAAGAGCGTGGTGCGTAGTCGAGTACGCTCAACGCGTGACTCGGTGCTTCCGATACAGTGACATCCCGTGGGATGACTGTGTCAAAAACAATCTCACCAAAAAAATCTCGAACTTCTCGCTCAACCTCAGTGGTCAGTTCCAGGTTGGCGTCATGCATCGTCAGCACAATGCCACTAAAGGAAAGCCGGCCAGGCTGATCGGCCATAACGTCTCGAATTACCTCAATCATCTGCGTCAGTCCCTCAAGTGCGAAATACTCACATTGGATAGGCATGAGCACTTCAGTTGAACCGGTAAGTGCTGTACGAGTGAGTTCCCCCAATGAAGGGGGGCAGTCAATGAGACAGTAGTCCCATGCATTCAGTCCACATGAAAGATGATTCGAGAGAACCATTGATCCAGCTCGTGCCTGTTCCGCAATCCGCTCCACATCACGAACACTCCGACTGCCTGGAAGGAGCGACAGGTTTGTGACTGCTGTACTCACAACGTTTTCGCCAAGAGCTGCCTCTGATACCAGCGGGTGTGTCTTTGCTGGAACACCACCAAGTCCAGTCGTTGCATTGCACTGGGGATCGAGATCAACCAGCAGTGTCTGCATACCCGCCTTGGCAAGTCCGGCTGCTACGTTTGAAGCAGTCGTTGTCTTCCCGACGCCACCCTTTTGATTCGCTACACACACAATCCGGCCCATCCGCGTATTCCTACAAATGATTTCGCAACGCACAACACGTGCTTTCGGTGTATCGGCACGAACCGGTGGGTTCGTCATCATCGGACTTCCGTGGGCGGTGTTTCACGTGAAACCGACGAAATTTGCGCAGACTACCAGTCTTATCTGTTTCACGTGAAACGACCTGTCTTTACGAAACTCGACGTTGCGTAGGGTTTGAATCAGGTATCAAGAAGTAAGGAGTGAAACAATGACAAGTTCGCTGATTAGGAGAAGCCAAAAGATCAGATAGCCGGCCGGCAGCTTTTCTCAATCGTGGGCTGAGTGACGATCCTGTACCGGTCTCCTTAGGAAGGAAAGTAAGCGGACTGCCCACGGTTTTTTGTCATGGCTGTAGTGACATCAGCGTTAAAGCGTATCGGGCATTGAAGCTTTGACGGCGAAAGCTCTGGTAAGAACCAATCGCCTGTCCGTAACCCCTGTTCTTTTAGGAGCGGTTCATCCTAGCAAGAATTGCATCAGTCGTAGAGGTGAATACCTCAGGATAATTCTCTTCATGGATCAATTTCCAGAGTGTGTGAACTCTCTTGGTCTGTCGTGATCTGGTTCACCGAAGAACGGTTCTTTGAAAATGGCTTGAGTAGTTTCACCTGCTCTGACAGCCTGACAAGGACGGAATGAATGGTAGTTCGGTTGGTCGCCAGAGGGGCGTCGAGTATTGCTATCTTCTTTGTTGCGGTATGACACTGCCCTCAGTGACGTTGACAGGTTTGATTTCAAATAGGTTGGTGTGTAGTGACTTGGCAGGGCGTGGTCTCTTTGGGCAAACGTCCAGAATGGGTTTTGTGCTACGCAACCAGACACTGAGCATCGAGTTGTCGAAGAGTAATTCTGTGCCGTATATCGATACCGATGGTGTTTCACATGAAACACCATCGGAATCGATATCTAGAAAAAGAAAAAAGGCTGCAGGATGGTAGAACATCCTGCAGCCTTTCCGGAAGTATTCTTGAGGTTTTTAATAGCGGTAATAGTCTGGCTTAAATGGACCATCAACTGGCACATTGATGTAGTCAGCTTGTTCACTAGTAAGCCGAGTCAATTTGACACCGAGTTTTTCCAGGTGAAGGCGGGCAACTTCCTCATCCAACTTCTTGGG
>DONH01000380.1 GCA_003509235.1 Planctomycetaceae bacterium | reverse complement strand
TTCCGCATAGCATGAATTCGATAGGCCAAGAAGAATACCAACGCATGCGGAAAGTACAATCCGTATGCATGGGTGTGATCGCATACCGGGATCCGAGTGAGTTGAGACTAGTGCAGTGAGCAACATATTCGAATTCTCCTTTGGTGCAGCGACAGAGTATAGCCGCTGCATGTTCCGTAAGCGCGGGCGTCTAGGGTAAACAGGTCAGCTGCGACGGGTTTTTTGTCATTTTGCCGGAAAAATACCCTTCCCATCTTATTTTGTGCGCTCTTTCCCACAGAGTCGACTCTGGTTGATACCCCTTATTTTCCGATAGTCTGTAGAGGAAGCCATGGGTGGCTTTAAAAAATAGGTAATTCGCTTCAAGTAAAAATGTTCGGCGGTAGCCTACCGTCTGGAGTTGTTGATGACACAAACACCAAAAAATGAACGAGATCATGAGTCAGAAGTGCCGAGCGACCGAAATGCTGGCGAGAGTTTAGAGCCGGAGCAAAAGGCAATTGTGCAGCAAGATGAATTGATTCTTCCAGCAGACGAGCTTTCTCAACAAGAAGCAGCTTCAATGATTCGTGATGCCGCAGGCCAACTTAATGATTTTCTTGCAGACCGCCGGCGAGAGTCGGAGGAATTTGCGCGGAGAATGACAAGGCTTGAGGAAGAGGTTCAAAATAATGGAAACTCCAGTAGGCATGTCATGACCCTGAGTGTTGTTGTGGCTCTTATTGCGTTCGCTGCAACAACCGGTTTATGGCGGCTCGCACGAAACCAGTCAGAGGTGGAGTCGGCGTTGCAGCAGACAATGAGTCAGGTAAAAGCATCGAGTGAAGCGAATCTGAAGCGAATTAGTGAGGTGCAGGGTGCAGTTGCTGCTGGTGTCGAAGTTCAGGCCGCAACGGCTCTCCGTCTTGAGAAACAACTTTCTGGGCAGCTTGATGATCAAAAAAAATCAGCAACCCGGCTTGAAAAGAGACTGGGTGAAGCAACACAGAATGTTGCAGAGGTTCGAGAGGATGTTGCCGAGAAGTTAGCAGTTCAGTCCGAGATAACAAAAGTTGAACGAGCTAGACTGATAGGAGAGATCAAAACTGTGATCGGTGTACTCGAAGCCTCTCTCGAGGAACGGTCAAAAGATCTTGCAGAGCAGTCACAGGCGCTGAAGTCGCAGCAAAAAGAATTTAGCGAGGCAACGGCGCGGGCACAGGCAGATCGGCAGGCAATGGTGCGAGCGGCGACTCAGACAGTCAATGCTCAACTACTCGGGTTGCAGGAAATGCTTGATACGCTTGAAGAAGGCCAGCCGCCAGATGCGAAGGCTGTTTCGAAAGCCAGTCAAGATACTGAGGAAAGAAAAACAGCGAAAACGAAAAATGCAAAATCGGTGATAGCCTCAGCCCCCTCCGGGAAAAAAATAGATGGTACGGCCGCTTCTACGTCCTCGCCTGCTACGAAAGCAAACCCAGTGAAGGCCGCAAAAGCTGGTGAAAAAAAGGTGGAAAGTCAAAGCACGAAGCAGCCCGCCAAGAATCTGCAGAAAAAGACCAAAGTCAGTGTAGGAGAGTCAGTTGATACGGCAGCAAAACAAGAGCTTCTGGATTCGGCTGCTACACAGAATCCTAAAAAGAGTAAGAAAAAATAACGCCGACAAATCTGTCGTAGATAAGCGAAAGGCTGGGGCTCTCATCTTGAGTCCCAGCCTTTCTTGTTGATGGACAAGTAGCGTTTTCTGGTCAGATTATTTTTTCTTTTCCTGTCGTTGTTCACCCTTTTTTCGTGAAGATTTTATTGCTTCACGGGCTGCATTTCGCTCGTCATCATTTAGTTTCCCATCACCATCTTTGTCAAATTTCTTGCGCATTTCAGCACGTTGCTCAGGCGTCCATTGCCTCCGGTCTTTGCCTCCTTGACGACTCTTTATTTCAGCTCGCAACGTTGCCTTTTCAGTATCACTTAGTTTCCCATCATCGTCTTTATCAAATTTCTTGAGCATTTCAGCACGCTGCTCAGGCGTCCACTGCCTTCGGTCTTTACCTCCTTGACGACTCTGTATTTCAGCTCGTAGCGTTGCCTTTTCTGCATCGCTTAGTTTTCCATCACCATCTTTGTCGAATTTCTTCAGTATTTCGGCTTTGCGGTCGGTGTGGTCTTTGTTTTCTGACGGTGCTGCAAAGGTTGTCGCAGCGAACAAAGTAATTGTTATGCAAGTAAGCATGCAGAGCGGGCGAGGGAAAGGCATTGTATTGGCTCCTTATAATGGGGAAGGAATCAGAATCGTTTGGTGGCGATGCACCGTACTGAATCCCAGATACCTCTTCAACGAGTTACCGCACTCTAAAGTTTCGAGCCATTTCAAAAATATGACAACATGCAGAATGGGGTATAGAAGTTCAATCTGCAGGAAACATGGTGGGCTAGGCAGCCTTTTTGATTTTGTTCTCTGCAGGTGTTGGTGGTCTGGACTCTTGTTGGTGGGGAAGGTCCTCAGAGTCGTCTTCGGCATGTTCAGCCTCTTCTTCGTCATCTGACAGGAATGTTCCGGTCAGTCCATCGAGCATGTCTGGGAGTGATGAGAGAACGTTTACAAAACCGAGTACCATCACTCCGTGGTGTGCACCGAGCTCGAGTGCAGAGATATCTGCAAATAGGGTTTCTACAGCTTCATCGAGGCCGCTTGTCAGAAGAACAATCCCAGTCGTGAATTTCAGCCATGTGCTTTCAGCCAGTGATTTAACACCAGTCTTCAATGATCGCTTCCATCGAACGATTAGTGGAGCGGGGTGTGTTCTTTTTCGGCGATTTTTTTTTGACGACGCCATACTCTGGTCCGTTTCCCGTGGGCACGAATTTTTTTCTAAAATCGAGGTTGGAAGTACCTTTTTCAGAGGTGTGGGGTCAATGGCAAATCGGTATTAGCAGTCAGTCTTTTAATGGTTCCATTTGACCTGTCGGAGCAAGAAGGTGAAAAAGGTCGGAACCAAGGGTTATCAAGAAGACATCAAGGACAAGTCAGTATGGCTGAACAAAATCAGAGCGAATATGAGTTTCTGAAAGGCTCGCCGGCCTTTGACGGTCTTAGTGACCTCGACATCAGAAGTATTCTTGCAAAAGCCACGCCGATGGAGGTTCGTGGAGGAGAGGTGCTCTTTCGGCAGGGTGATCCCGGTGGGACGATGTATGTCATTACGAGCGGCCGTGTACGTGTGCTTCTCGAGGACGATGAAGGGGAACAGTCGCTTTTGAATGTACTCGATCGCGGGGCTCACTTTGGTGAACTTTCCATGCTGATTGGTTCACCGAGGAATGCAACGATAAAAACAGTCGTTGATACTGATTTGCTGGTATTGAATCATGATCATTTCGCTGAAGCAGTAGAACAGGTTCCCCAGTTCGCGGTGAATTTAAGTAAGACTTTGGGGCGTTGGTTACGGGGGGAGTTGCTCGGCACCCGGCGTCAGGTCATTCGTGCAGTCTTCGCAGTAATAAGAACCCGTAAGGAGCATGCTGCACTTGCTCCGCAAATGGTCACGGCGTTTAAAGCACGGGGTGCCACGGTTAAGGTGGTGACGGATAGGCCGGAGGCGTGGCCTTCTCAAGATGTTCTTGCCGAACTGGTTCATGGAAATGATGTTGAACCACTTCGTGATCGTGTCGCGGATGCGGTGACGCAGGGAGTCAGAGTGCTTGTTGATTGTGATGTGGCGACCGCCGAACCGCCCTTATTGAGCCAATGTGAACACCTTCTCTGGCTTTTTGACAATCAAGATCAGGGACTCGTTGACAGTAGGCTTGGTGCGTTTGTCCGTGACCGTGATAGTTTGGCTGGTCACTCACAGGTTGTTTGGACGCATAAACGGTCAACTCGGCTTCCAAGGCATGCCTCGCATGATCTGCCACTTCCAGGCAGCGATATGCGAGTGCAGTGGGATCATGATTCTGGAGGGCCTCACTTTCGTGAGCACGATGTGACTCGGTGCGTGCATTGTGTTGATGACCTTCAGTTTGGCCTCGCGCTTGGTGGTGGAGGCGCCAAGGGTGTTGCGCACCTCGGTGTTATTGAGGTGTTGAATCGTGAAGGCATTTATTTCGATTCTGTCGCAGGCACAAGTGCTGGTGCCATCATGTCTGCTGGGTATGCAATGGGAAAATCGCCCGATGTGCTGCTGCAGTTAATGCTCAAGGAGATGACGCCGCCGCGTTGGTTGAGGAAATTTCCAAAGAGCAGGGAGATGTTTCTGCTGTCGCAATTCCGTATGGGGTGGATTGAGCCGAAATTCCGAGAGCATCTGCAGAGCGTACAGTTCGATGAATTATTGCTTCCGGCGTCACTTGTGACCGTCGATCTGGTAACGGGGCAGGAAAGGATTCGGCGATCTGGTGATGTCGTATCAAGTGTGATGGAGAGTATCAATCATCCAATTTTTGGCAAACCAATACTTCGGGGCGATGAAGCGCTTGTAGATGGAGGGGTTTTGGCAAATGTGCCATCACACTGCTTGCGTCGACAGGGTTCGAACTTTGTTCTGGCTGTTGATGTGACGACGAAACTGTCGACAGACTTTTGTCGTGATCCCCGTAGGCCAGAGAAACTGACGTCACCGGGGTATCTCCGGACGTTGCTCCGAGTAAATGATGTTTCGCTTCGAAGTCTTTCCGGTATTCACCGGTCTGGTAGTGATTATGTCATTACACCAGATACATCAGCCCATACGTTTGATGACTTTGCAGCAGGAGAAGAGTTGATGAATCTTGGCCGGGAAGCGGCGGAAGCGGCGCTTCCTGAAATCAAGGAGCGAATAGCCAAAGTATACCGTTCCATCGACGATAGCACCTCTCGATAAATTTTTACTGATTCGTGTAAGGTTATGAACTAGTATTACATTGTGCTGACAGCGACCAAAGCGTTTGTTCGTTCGGTATGAGTTATGGAAAGGTTCGGTGTTCGTGCAGAAGAACGCAATGTCAGCTTGGCTGGTAATATGATTTGTTTCAATATGTTCGTGGTTTCGCATTGATTTTTTAGAAGGGCTTCCCATGTCGACAACTAGACGACAGTTTCTCACCAAGACGACAACTCTTGCGACCGCAATGTCGGTGCCTTATTTCGGATGGCACAAAAAAACACTAGCGGACGAAAGTCAGTCCAAAAACGACCGTGTAGCCGTTGGTCTTATTGGTGCCGGTGGCATGGGGCTAGGGAATCTTCGTACCGCATCTCAATGGATTGACGTCGTTGCAATTGCAGATGCAGATGCTGTTCGTGCTTCTGCAGCGAATAACTCGTTAAGTGATGGAAAGGCGAAAGAGTATGCCGACTACCGAGCTATTCTTGACCGGAAGGATATCGATGTTCTTCATATCGCAACTCCAGATCACTGGCATACGAAACCATTGGTTGAAGCAATGCTTGCCGGGAAAGATGTCTACTGCGAGAAGCCTCTCACTCTCACGATTGATGAAGGGAAAATCATTCGGAAAGTTCAGAAAGAAACGGGTCGTGTTGTTCAAGTTGGGACACAACAACGAAGTCAGTTCAATCTGTTCGTAAAAGCAGTTGCAATGGTTGCCGATGGCCGCGTCGGGAAAATTAAAAAGGTGACTGCTGCGATCGGGGCTGGTCCGACATGTGACCCGCTGCCTGTGGTGTCGCCGCCGGCAGAATTAGACTGGGATCGATGGTTGGGTCCCGTTCCTGCTGTTGATTATCGTTACTACAAAAAGCCCTCCAATGGAAAGAAAGGTTCACGCCCAAACACGAATTGCCATTACGAGTTTCGGTGGTGGTATGAGTTTTCAGGCGGCAAGCTGACTGATTGGGGTGCGCATCATGTCGATATTGCTGTTTGGGCTCTTGAGCAGGCAGGGCAGGCGGGTAATCGTGGTGGTCCAACAGGTATTGGAGGGAAGGCGACGCATCCGGTTCCATTTAAAAATGGTATGCCGGTAGAACGAGATCGCTACAACACGGCAACGTCATTTTTATTGACGGCATCATATCCTGATGAAGTTGAATTGATCATTCGACATGACACGGATAACGGAGTTCTCATCGAGGGGGATAAGGGTCGTATTTTTGTCAACCGTCGTAAGCTTGTTGGTGCTCCTGTCGAAGCACTTGCGGATGATCCACTTCCAGAGAATGCAATTGCGAAGGCGTATAAAAGTCTGCCCATGGAAGCCGATGGCCGTAAGGCACACTGGGCCACTTTTCTGAATTGTGTGAAGACACGGAAAGATCCGATCTCTGACGTTCACTCGCATATGCGAGCCCTCAACGTCTGTCATCTTGCCGGCATTAGTGCCCGGCTTGGTCGACATATTGCATGGGATGCAACGTCTGAGCAGATCACGGGTGACAACGAAGCCAATGCGATGCTGTCACGTCCATATCGAAAGGGATATGAGATCAACATGGGATGATCGTGAGCAGCAAGGTTGCAGCTGTTCAGGCAATGAGCGGCATTGGACAATCAAGTGTTGTCGCGATTGCTCTCAAAAGATTGATCTCTCGTGAGGTGATCGTGCCGTCGGCAGATGCTGTTTCAGCCAGACCCCGAATGAGCTTAGCTTTTGATTTGCCGGGTAAAGCCCCAAGGGCATCAAGTGAGCGATTGAGTCGGTTGAATATGGTTCGATCCCACGGTTGGAGTTCGAGTGGTGGTAAGCCAGTCGCCTCCACGCCACGTTCGAAGGCACTTTGGATGAGGTCTTGATCACGGCTGCCGGCATGAGCCAGTGCTGACAAGACGGTCGAGACATCCTCGGGTGCTGGGCGTTGCTTGGTTTTTCGTTTACGTTTTCTTCCAAAGTGTGGGTCGAGGACATGCGACACAACCTTTTGAAGGGTCCACTCAAAGAGGCTCAGGCGATTGTCTGCAGCAGCAAGGGCGTGCATGTTGTCGCGGAATCGCTCATATTGCTCCGGTGAAAGATCCTTCAGGGGGCCAAGGCAAATATCAACCAGTGGCAGCCGAGATTCCCGAGGGAGTGCTTCTGTCAATTTATGGAGTTGAATTGTTGAGCGATAGACAGCAGGATCAGCTTCGGCAGCGAGTTGTTCAAACTGTCTCTGGCAGCTGGTGAAGTCGGCATCAAGCAGCAACGCATAGATGACACCGCGGGCACCATAGGGTTCTCTGGCAGCTTCCCGAAGTGTTTCAGGTAACGATTCAAGAAGCTCGTGCGAACGGGCGATCTGCTGTGGTGTCGGCTTTCCGATTGCCTCGACGGCCTGTTCGGGCGATGGAGCAGGTTGTATTTCCGCATGAGTTGGCGGGCTGCCAGGTATCGCGGGCGACGGAGGTACTGCTCCTGCGAACCCTGCGGCACCTGCTGGTGCAAAAGCTGCGGCACGAGTTTCTGGTACACCTCGTTCTGGTCTTTCAGCAGCCATTTTTGCTTGCCAGAACGTGTCAATTCGGGCAATTCGTTTCGCGAGTGGTGGATGTGTTGCGAACAGTTCAGCCACACCTGTTGCAAAAAACATATGAGATGCTTCGGTTGCTTTGGCCGCAGTTACTTTCGATCCGGTGTTTAAGCCCCCAATTTTTTTGAGTGCCCCTGCGATACCGTTCGGGTCACGCGTAAATTGTACGGCTGATGCGTCGGCGAGAAACTCACGTTGCCTGCTTACCGCGGCCTTAATCAGGTTGCCAATGAGTGTTCCAATAAATCCGATTGCCATAAGCCCCAGTCCAAGGCCGAGGAATGCAAGACCGCCGCCACCTTTGTCATTACTGCTTCTTCTGCCACCTGATGCGGCAGCAATACGCAGGGTGTAGTAGCCAATAAGACCAACAAGCAGGATGCCGTGGACGATTCCAATCAGTCGGATGTTCAATCGCATGTCGCCGTTGAGAATATGGCTGAATTCGTGAGCAATCACGCCCTGCAGTTCATCGCGACTGAGGTTTTCGACACATCCACGGGTCACGCCGATAACAGCATCTTCAGGCTGGTAGCCAGCAGCAAACGCGTTGATGCCCTGTTCGCGATCCATCATGAATACCGGTGGCACAGGGAGGCCAGAAGCAAGTGCCATTTCTTCGAC